>JAZABE010000699.1:0-4454 GCA_036137535.1 Planctomycetota bacterium
TTCGGCGGCACACGGTTCCAAGTCGACCGCTAGTGTCAGCGATCCCGGCCAAGCCGATAACGGTTGAGCCCGATAACGGTTGAGCCCGAAATCGGTTGAGCCCGAAATCGGTTGAGCATTGAGCCCTAGACCCTGCTAAACCAGCTGAGCTCCAGCATCGTAAATTTGCTCAGCATCGAGGACTAGGTTGTTGGCAGTAAACAGCAAGCGAATGCAGGATTTGTGAATTTTCATTTTAAGGGCACCGACACCGATGGCGCCATAACAGATGTTGCCATCTTTCGCTGAGGCTGATGCCATCACGTCAACCCCGGGAATTCCGGCCGGCGGCACTGCATTGAGATCGACTAGAATTTTTTCCCCCGGCAGTTTCCCGAGCTGGTCACTACTGATGAGCTCTCTTCCTGCTGCGCCGGCTCCAAACAGAACATCGATTCCTGCAAGCTGGTTCACCCAGTCCGGGTCGTTCGTCGAGAAGGGGCTGACCGCGGTGCTTGGGGTTTGCTTGGCAAGCTGTTGGCAAACGGACTCACTGCGGTCCAGTCGCCGGGAACCGACCATCACCTGGGCCCCTTTTCGGGCGGCTAACCGCGCGATACGTTGCCCAACGGGTCCAGTCCCGCCGAGCACTGCGACCTTGGATTCACAGAGCGAGATATGTTTCTCGGCACACAGAACGGCCGCAGCAGCAGTGGTATTGGAACCGTTGGCATCCAGCATGACCGAAACACTCAAGGGACCCAGAAACGTATCGCAAATTTTGCCCAGCAACCTTTCCCCCTGATTCATGTCTTTGCCACCCACAAAGATCGCAGTGTTCTTCAGGTCGTCCGGACCTCGTGTGAAAATTGCTCCATGGACCAAGCTTTCAACGTCGTCAGGTTCGACGCCACTGTGTCGCAAGAGTTGGGCAACCTCTGCATCGATGGCAACCACGGAATCAAAAGTGCTGGTGTGGCGATCGGAGTCGAGTTGAATCAGGATTTTGGATTTTGGCATATTGAAGTGACTCCAGAATTCGGATTGGCACACGAAATCAAGAACAAAGCAATAAAAAAAGCTCGACACGATTGTCGAGCTTTGGTGTGGTTCAGAGCAACCGAAATCACTCGAATCCTTTGAAAGGATGAGCTGCATTGTCTTTGCCTGCAACCATGGCTGCAGCACTGGGCTCACTTTTCATGGCTCTTTCAATTGACAGCTTGGTGGCTTCATAGTTGTAGTCGTAGATTTTTTTGTTGTCTTCAGCAGCTTTGTGGATAAAGACACCGCATACGATCACTAGATCTTCGCATTGATCTTCAGGGATCGTACCCTCGGCAACTGCATCCGCAACTGCTTTTGCGACAGCGGCCTGAGCCGGACCAAACATCTGGATCGCCTGGTTGATGCCGTCCATCGTGAACTTGGTCACCATGACGGTCGCTGGCTTCACGGCCAAATTGGGTTCAAGGACTGCAAGCAAGTTGGTGTGTCCTTTGCTCTGTGTTGCCAGTGCGCTGGCAAAAGCCGTTCCCACTGGGCCGTCTTTGCTGCCGATGAGAAGGTCGATGTGAGCGACTTCATTGCCGTCACCGCACAATGCTTCGCCAATGAACATTGACATATTGGATTCTCCCTTGTTGGTTGAAAAATGACTGGGTCAATCAGGCAGGTTTAACGGCGGAAACCGCCGCGGGTCTGGGCAAGTCCCGACTAATCGAAACGAGTCCAGGGAAACCCGTTCATCGGAACTCGTAAAAGACGAGCCGAATCTACTCCCTGTTTGAGCTAACTTGATGGGGTTAGCATCAATAGTGTAAGACTAAAAAGGTATCAGAGACCATCGTGCCCAGCAAGATGCTGGCGAAATAAGGTTTCAAGGAATTCGCAAGCTCTAGGGGCTCTGGGCGGCGGCGGTTGCTGTGCCCTGCCGTTTTGCAGAAACGATAATTTCGCATGGACGGATTGGATCAACAAGAATCGGAGACTTCTTCCGGGTTGCCCAAAAGCGTGTTTGTCTTTGGCGCCAGCGCGCGAGCTCTTGCTGAAAGTGCCGCCCGAGCGGGCGTAAAAGTGGTAGCCGCCGACCTGTTTGCCGATTGGGACACTCAAAGAACGGCAGATCAAACGATCAAGATCGAGAATTATCCATTGGGATTTCCTTCGTCCATCGAAGCGGGTCGGGTTGATTATTCAATTTTTACAGGAGGTCTTGAGAACCATCCTGAGGTTGTTTCCAGGGTTTCCCAAAAGGCGGAGCTACTGGGTAACCCAGCGGGTACTTTGGATCGGTTGCTTGACTTCAAAAAGCTCTTCCATTTTTTAGGACAAAAAGGCTTTACAGTTCCTCCCTTTTATCTGTTCAATGAGATGCCGCGACATTTATTGCGCAGTAATCGCAAGATGCTTGCCAAGCGTTCGCGGACAGCTGGTGGCCATGGCGTAGAGTTCGCGAGCCCCGTTCCGCCGACCCAGGGGCTGCAAGATCAGCCGATTTATTACCAGCCATTGATTTCAGGAGAAGCGATTTCAGCAACCTTGGTTGCCTGGCGCAGCGGTGGCGTGGTGGAGGTGTCGCTGATTGGCATCAGTCGACAATTGCAGGGAGTGCCTAGCCTGAATGCCCAGGGGTTCTCTTATTGTGGATCGGTATTTCCGTTTTATCTTTCGCGCGATGAACGAGACTATGTTTTGGATCTTGGGAAAGTGATTGCGACTGAATATGAATTGATTGGATTGTTTAACATAGACTTGATTCGTACAAAAAACGAGCTTTATTTTCTGGAGGTGAATCCGAGGTACTCGGCGTCGATGGAGCTGATCGAACATCAATGCTCGATGAGTCTATTTGAAATTCATTACTGGGCTTGTGCCACGAAAAAAAGAAGTTGCTCGAAAACGGGCCAAGCCTTTTTTGGGGAAACCGCCGATGAGCCACGGCATCGATACCCGGTATTGGGTAAAGCAATTTGGTATGCGGACCGGGATCTGCAGAGCGATAAAGGATTCTGTGAGTATGCAGAGAGGCAGACGACAGAATCTGGCCTTCGTAAACTTTCTGACATTCCCAGCCCAGGAACGAGGGTTAAACAAGGTTCTCCCGCGTTCACGGTTTTTGAGCCTTCCCGCTCAGACTCGGGTATTGATGAAAAACTTGTGAAAACCGCTAAAATGGTTGCCTCACGACTGGGTTCGTGAAATGTTTTCGATTCCCTGTTCCATTTGAAACCATCATGAACGAAACCTTTAGACCCTGGATCTTGGCAGAAACAAATTATGGGTACATTAAAGAAAACCCTTACGAGGTCGCCGTGCTTCCGTTGGGCGCAACCGAACCTCACAACCTGCACTTGCCCTACGGGACGGATGTTTTCGAAGGGACGATTGTTGGCGAACACATTTGTGAAGCGGCGCACAAAAAAGGGGCCAAAGTCGTTTTGCTTCCCACGGTGCCTTACGGAACGGAAACCAACATGGTTGAATTTCCCCTCGCCATGAACTTGAATCCATCGACCCTAACTCAGGTGATTGCTGATCTTGTGGATTCGTGTGTCGACAGCGGAATCGAGAAAGTTGTTTTGCTCAACAGCCATGGAGGCAACGATTTCAAGCCGACCCTGAGAGAGCTTTGTAATGAAACGGAGGCCCATCTGTTTTTGTGCGACTGGTTTCGATGCATTTCCGATGAATATGGGAATATTTTTGAACACGATGAAGATCACGCCGGCGAACTGGAAACGTCTTTTGGCCTGAGGTACTTTCCGCACTTGGTCGCGATGAACGAGGATGGTTCGCTTGCAGGTGATGATGGCAAGAGAGCCTCTCTGCGATTCCAAGCATTAAGAGAGGGCTGGGTTTCAATTACCCGACCTTGGCATCTCTTGACGACCAATTCGGGAAGCGGCTACCCGCACAGATCCACGGCTGAAAAAGGCGAACAACTAATGGAGCTTGTCGTCGAACGGCTTTCAACGTTTTTGCTGGAGCTTTCCCAGTCGCCGATTGATGACCGTTTTCCATTCGAGTGATGTTAGCCACTGGGTGTCGAAAAAGTTGAATTGAGATCGAGCATTTCGGCAAGACCCGCCGCGACAAGATCTTGACCTGTAATGTATTTCCCTGGATGGGTCCAAGATTGGAGTTTGGCTTCCGGCATCCCCAAGAACCTTGCCAACAGTTCGTCCATTTTCGATTCAAGTAGCGAGAAGTGACGCGTCCACTCGGCGGCTTCGATGAGCTGTACGCTCTCTTCGCTTTGCCATTTCATAGGGTGAAAAAGGCAGAAGCTGTACTCGGTGACATACCGTTTTTTGCAGGCAGCAAATGGCCAAAGTGCTGCAGAAGAACATTCGCCGGTAACGATACCTGTGGCATTCAGTTGGCGTGTGGCGATGATCGACAACAGCGAAACCGCCGAGTAGGCAGAACCACCGGGACAATTGAAGAAGAGGGTACAATCGCCTCCAGTCGGG
>JAZABE010000700.1:0-1635 GCA_036137535.1 Planctomycetota bacterium
GTTCTCGGCATCCACCCGTGCCACATCCCGATTTTTTTCGGCAACCTCTTTCTGAAGTTTTGCAGCATCATTTCGCAATTGAGCAATGACGGTCGCAGGCGTGACTTCCTGGTTTTCCACAACTTGAATGCTTTGAATTTGCCCCCCTTCAAGCGCCGGCACATCGATATCGTATTTCAGCTGAACCCGACATTTCCGGTTGAGCAAAAATCGTCCCAGCTCGTCTTGACCAGTTTCGACCGAGTTCTGGTATTGAAACGGTGACCTTTTGAATTCAATCGACGGCTTTGGAGTCCCTTCCTGCTTTTCTTGCAGGATCGAAAGTTCATTCACGAAAGAATTTCCTGCCCCGACATGATCTTCATTTATTGGAGCCGAAACTGGAGAGAATGCCGCGAATCCGCAACAGGTTACCAGAGAGATTCCGCCTAGATAAATTACTCGCACAAACATTTCAACACCGTATTTTCAGTCAGTTCATTTTTTGAATTCAAAAGTTGCTTACCCCGCCCCTTCACGGGGCCCAGTCGCTTACCAATTTAAAACCAGAAAAAGACAATCCGCTGCAGCGTTTCATAGACTTCGCGGAACATAACATAGCCCAAGGATCGTCGCCCACAGTGAATGCGTGCGGTGACATTGGTTCCGTACAGCAACAAATCGGGATTAATAGCTTCTTTATCGAAAGCAATTCTCAGCAATATCGTGTTCCCTTTTTCTCCTCGCACGTCCGCCTTGTGGTCAACGGAAATCAGCTTCCCTTCGTACCTTTGATTGGGTAGAGAAACTAGGACAAACGTGACTTTCAATTCGTCACTGAATTCTTCTTGGGCCCGCTGCAAATGCCCGAACTTTTTCTCCAACATTTCAACTTCAACGATCCATTCTTTGGTTTCGTCAACAACGGTCATCAATTTTTCACCGCGGTTCACTTGGCGATTGATGAGTTTTTCTTCCAATTGCCAATCCACGACTCGACCAGTCCCTGGCGTCGTGACCGTTAACGCGTTGATTTTTTTATTGATGATTTGCAATTCGTTTTCATACCCACTGATCCTGGCATAACTGGTCGCAACTTCTTGCTGCAGCCGCAATTCCTCCACCGTTGTCAACTCAGGACCCCGGGTACGGATTTTGTCCTCTGCTTCGCCAATTTTTTCGTGTTCTAATGTAATGTTATTGCTGACCTCAATTCGTTCTCGCATCAGGTCATCGTTATTTAGTTCCGCAACCTTGGCCTGGGCATCCACTATCAAATCCCCACTCTCATCCGCCAAGAGAACCCACTTGATTTCTCCGTCAGCTGGCGAATAAATTTCGTAACGGGTTTCCGGAGTTAATTTACCGTCTCCCGAGAGTTCGAAATTCCAAGGCAGGAAACAAAGTGTGCAAACCAGAACAAACAACACCGAGAGCACAACCACCCAACGCGGTGTTGCTGCTCTTGTAAACATTCGAGTCCTGCCAATTGCCTGCCAAAGCGGCATCAAGAAAACACCATGATGCTTAATGGAGTTGGTCAATGCATCACTGGCATGCGCCGAAACAATTTCAACACGTTTTTTGAATGAATTTTCGATTCGACTATCCCCCAGTCGCTCAAAAATCATCGCCCCTAGAATTTCTCTCTTGATT
>JAZABE010000701.1:0-4253 GCA_036137535.1 Planctomycetota bacterium
CAGCAATCGTGGATTGGAACACCTTAAGGTCCCCCCGCACACGTCTTGCGGTATTGGGTAGACCCCAATAATCGGTTTGTAAAAAACCACTGCCACCGACAGAAGGAGATGCAACCTTAACGCGGTGATCAATACCTGCAACCAATCCCGTAAGCCGTCCGCCCATGGAATGCCCATAGATTCCGATACGCTCGGGATCCACTTCGGGTTGTTGCTGCATAAAGGTAATGGCTCGTCGGCCTGCAATGGCCAAGAGGAACCAGTTGTTATTTCTGGCCGATGGAAAGGGATCGATCCTGTTTTTTGCAGGGAGCAGACTCGAGTAACCCACAACATTTTTTTGAGTCGGATCGACTTTACCCCAATCGGTGTTTTCTTCGTTGGGCAATGCTCTTTCCATTTCACGACCACCCCAATTGATCGATAGTACGGCATAGCCTCGCTGAGAAAAACGGGTGACTTCACGGAGCGATGCCCTTTGGCCGCCGCCGTGATAGTGGATCAAACCCGGGATTCGCTTGGCCGATTGATTTTTCGGAAAAGCATAAAAGGCTGCCAAACGAGCTTTGGTTCCATGGAACTGGCCTGTCAAGAATGTAACGTAGCGAAAAAGGGTGTCTTCGTTTTCCCATTGTCGGACGATATGAGTTTCCAGCGGTTCCGCTCGTGGGTCGTATTCGGCCCATAGTTCATCAACCGTGCTGGGTGTGCGGTCCTGTTGGGTTAAAGAGTCTTGTGAAATTGATAAAGATGTCCAAAACCAGATTAACAGTGTCAAGCTGATTCTCAGGTTCAGATTGCTTCTTGCTGGGATCCAGGTGTGGGACAACTGCATAACTTGCATCTTATTCGTGAAGTGTTTAAACGGGGAAACGGTTATTGGAGGAACGGATTGACTTTGATGCCCAAAGCATCAATGGTGAACGAAATGGCAGCGAACCGCGATGTTGAATAGACTTTTGCTCCTGCGGATTGATAGCCTTCAACGATTTCGGGATTCAGTTTTCCCTGTGTGCAACTTATCACAACATACTCTGGATTTGCCCATTGGCCAAACGCCCAATGGTCTGACGAGCGACTTCCGTGGTGAGGTGCCATCATGATATCGTAATTCACTGGGGGTGTTTCCAGGACTGTGTTTTGGCCGTTGGATTCAAGATCCCCTGGGAGCAAAATATGCTTGTCAAGGAACTGTAGATCCAAAACCAGGCTGTTGGCATTGTCTGATTCACCGACAAAGCGGCGTCCGGGGTGGATGACAGCCGTTTTACAGTGTTCATCGAAAATTATTTTTGATTGCGAATCTACGGTCAGCACGGGGATGCGTCGGCTTTGGACAAAAGAAACCAGATGTTGCCACGACTTGCCTTGCTCATTTTCGAGCATGTGGTGGGAAACCAATAGTCTTTTAATTTTGAAACGCTTGGCTAATCCTGGGACGGCATTGTAATGATCGAGATCAGCATGGGAAATCATCACTGCATCTAAGACTAGGATCCGTTTCTCCCAGAGCAATGCCGAGATGCGATCGACAGCCAGTCGTGACGAATTCAGTGAACCAGCATCATAAAGCAAATTTGATCCGCCAGGGAATTCGACCAGCACGCTAGTTCCGTGACCAACGTCAATAAACGTCACCACTAATTGATTTTTACGACAGAGGTTTCGAGTTCCGGGAAGAATCAACGCCAGGGCAAGCCAAATCAGTACCAAGGTAAGTTGATATCTTAGGGGTAATCGAAATTTACTAATAAAAAAGAAGGATCCAAATCCTAGATAAAAAACAGTCATCCACAAAGAATCTAATGGAGAGGCCCAATAATGGCTGACTGGAACTTTTGCTGCGAACTCAATTACGATTTCAACAACATCGGCAAAATATTCGACAGTCGCCGCAACAGGCTTACTGCATCCGATGAGATCAAACAGCACCATTAAAAACCCGAGGTTTAACAGGATCGAGACGGGTATCATCAAAACGACGTTCACCAGAATTCCGGCCAAGGAGACAACGTGGAAATGCTGAAGCACCAGCGGAGTTGTCGTGATCCAAATGCCAAAGCTTGAGGCAAAAAAAAGCCAAAAATAACGAACTGCCGAATCCTTGAGTTTGAGCAGAGACGATTTTTTTCTGTCGAGAAATCGATCAAAAGAATCTCGGGAATCCTGTTTTGATTTTTCCCTTTCACCAATCATGATGAGCGTTGCCACTGCGACAAATGACAATTGAGTCCCCGGCAAAAAAAGGGCTGCAGGGTTGATGATCAGGATCACTAACCCTGCTAGGGAAAGTGAATTGACTGATGACGGGTTTTTCTTCAACAGTTTTCCGCAGCAAAAAATGACTACCAGAACTGTGGCCCTGAGTACCGGAATGCGGGTTCCTGTCAGCAAACAATACGTTACAACCAACACTATCATGATCGTTAGCCCCCGGCTCTGGGAGAAGATTCCCAATTGAATAAGCAAGTAAATGCCCAAACAGAGAATTCCGACATGGAGCCCTGAAATTGCCAGCAAATGCATCGTTCCGGTGATTAGAAAAATTTCACGGTCTTCACTGGATACCCGGTGTCTTTCTCCGAGCAACAATGCGGAGAGAAGTTTGCTCGACCTAGGGGAAAGATTTTGGTCGATTGATTTCTGACACACCATCTTGAGTGAGTCCAGTATTCTGGCGACTGGAAAATGAATTGAGGTATTTCGAATTTGCCGAATGCCATCGGCATGGTTCACAAAAATAAATGCATTGATCCGTTGAGCCCGATAATAGAAACGCAAATTTCGGTTCTGGAGGCTACGAGAACGCGGTGGTTTCGAAAGAAATCCCTTCAACACGATCTCATTTCCAGCAAAACAACCGGTTGCTTGACCGTTGACTGTGACTTGGAGTAGGCCGCTGGCCGATTTCCATTTGCCTTCGCTGCGAATTTCGGTAACCCGGGTGATTAAAAGTGACCTTTCGCCGGCTACATTTAGATCCATCGGGTCACCCACGCGGGCCGAGATCAGTGAAGGGCTTGAGAGGCTGATGCCTTTGACCACGGCTGGCTTGGGTGTTTCAGATGCAAAGTAACCAATTTCATCCTGTGGGTAAGCGTTCCAGTATTGATGATGCCAAAAGCTACCTAGGAAAATAACTGTACAAACCAACAGGGAGGAACGAACGTACAACATTGTGCTTGACTTGCCCCAATGCAGTGCGCTGGCAATTGCCAAGCTGCTGCCGGCCAGGGCGATAGTAAGATTCATTGGTATCCTGACGCAGTGGTCCACAATGACTCCCGCGGCAAAGCTCAGTAAAACCAACGCGCAAGGTTGGTTGGATTGATGACGTCGGTTTGCGTTGAATCGAGAGGCGTTCAATTGATTTTCCGCAGATCGTAGTGAGCCCCAGCGAAAATTTTAGGTTGACTTGGACTCGTTTCAAAAAAATGAGATTGGTTTTTTTGAAGCAGCCATTTTGGGGGTGTGTATACTTTGGGTTCATTCCCTTTTTCGGATGGAAACGGATGACAACGCTTTTTCGAATTTTTGACTTCAATCAATCCACGCTTTTGATTTTGGGCTTAACACTCTCATTGTCGTTGGTATCGGAATCCGGTCGTGGTCAGGATGCGCTGTTGACAACCGCAGAGACCGTTTTGCGATACCAGCGATTGACTGGCGGTTGGCCAAAAAATTATGATTTTTCCAGACACTTAGCAAAATCTGAACAACAGAAATTGCTGGAACAAAAGAAAAACAATGATTCGACCATTGACAACGGGGCGACTTACCGGGAGATCAAAATTCTTGCTCAAGCCTACCGCCTCAAAAAGGATCCGAGATTTCGGTTGTCTGCAATTGAAGGAATCGAATACCTTTTAGCAGCTCAATACCAGAATGGTGGTTGGCCGCAAACGTTTCCCAATCCAACCGGTTACCACCGGTACATTACATACAATGACAATGCCATGATTGGCGTTCTCCAGCTACTGAATGACATCAGCCAAGGTAATTCGCTGTATTCTTTCACCTCACTTAATCTGCGTAGGCGATGCCAGACAGCCGTTGCCAAGGGAATCGAGTGCATTCTTCGATGTCAAATCCGTGTTGGTGAAAATCGATTAGTCTGGTGCGCGCAACACGATCATCAGACCTTAGCACCGAGAAGCGCTCGGTCTTACGAACTCGCTTCACTCAGTGGGAATGAATCTGTCGAAATCATTCGTTTTCTAATGGAAATTGACGATCCGGATCCACGAATTGTC
>JAZABE010000702.1:0-8298 GCA_036137535.1 Planctomycetota bacterium
GCAATGGTTTCTTCAGCAAGAACCAGCCAATGACCAACGAAAAAAGCAAGCCTAGGATCGTGAACTTTTTCTGGTCGCGTTGAAGACTGACCGTCACTTCGTTGCGGATAATTGGCAATCCCGTAAACCCGATCTCGGGTTCGAAATCGGCGGTTGCAGAAACCTCCTGCCTCAAAAACAAATTTTGTTCCAGCCAAAGCTTCCTAATCGTCTTCTTGATCTTTTCGATTTCAAGTTCGGATTGCCCACGTTCAAGACCTTTCTTCAATTCAAACGTGACAATCGTGTGACGGCAATCCTGAGAGTAAAGAACCCCCATCCCAAGAGGATGATTCACCAGGTAGTCTTGAGCTGATCTCCAGCGAGTGTCTTCGGCATTTTCAAAAGGAACGACTGAAAAAAACATCCTTCCTACCCGCTTGGGCAACAGTAGATCACAAAGAGAACTAACCCTTTCAACCTTTTCATTTTCGCGAACCGCGGAATCGATAGATCTTAAAACCTTGAGCGACTGAACATCCAGAACATTCGGCGCCGAAAGTAAAGCCACGCACTGGCTATCATTGACCCCAAACAGATTCGTGTATTTTTCAAACTCGGTGTATTCTTTTGAATCACCTTTAAAAAGGTTTTTCAAATCATCGTCGAACGACAAAAACTGCAAACCACTCAGCGCAAAGATCGTAAACCCTAGAAAGCCAAGGGAAGCTAAACCGTGTACCCCAGAAAACAATCCCGGGACCCAGGGCTGATCGGTAAATTGACTGAGTCTGCGGTTCAATCCATTATCTCATTACTGTTCTGTCCGTGAAAAAGAACCGTTTACGGCCCCTAGAGAATCCATCCTCCACCGAGAACTCGGTCATCGTCGTAGCAAACCACAGCCTGCCCGGGTGCAATCCCGTCGACCGGATCTTCGAATTCAATGTTTAGTCGCCCCTGTCCCCGCAAAGTCGCCACCGCCGGCAGACGGCGAGAATTATAACGGATCTTGGCCTGGCAAGGGAAAGAGCCATTCGGTGGATCAACCAACCAATTGAGCCGGTCCGCTTCCAATTCCCTGCGGCCAAGTTGTGATTTGGTGCCAACGACGACCTCATTCGTTGCCGCCCGGATTTCAACCACGAAATACGGCTCTGGCAAACCACCGACACCCATTCCTTTACGCTGGCCCACCGTGAATTTCTCGATCCCCGGATGTTGGGCAATGATCTCCCCATCGGTTGACACAATGTTCCCTTCCGTCGAAGTATCACCCCGACGCGATCGAACAAACTCGTCATGCTTTCCCGAGGTCACAAAACAGATTTCTTGGCTGTCTTTTTTGTCGTGTACCTTTAACCCCAGGCTTTGTGCGATTTCTCTGATTTGAGTCTTGCTATAACTTCCAACCGGCAGCAACATTCGCTTAAGGTAGTCCCGCTTGACTCCAAACAGTGCGTACGATTGATCTTTCCGTTCATCAATTCCTGTCAACAACGACGGCTCATGGGTGTCGTGGTGAACCAAACGGGCATAATGTCCTGTGGCCACAAACTCAGCGTCGATACTATCCGCATAGTCAAACAGCTTCCCGAACTTGAGATGATTGTTACACATCACGCACGGATTCGGTGTTCGCCCCTGCGTGTATTCGTCTACAAAATAATTAATAATGTCGCCAAACTCATCCTCAAAGTTCAGCGCGTAAAAAGGAAGATCAAGCCGGTCAGCAACTTTGCGGGCATCCGCCGCGTCTGCCGCACTGCAACATCCCTGTTTATGGTCCTGACGCTGCTCGTAAATGGGAAGCAATGGCGAATCATTAACATCACCCTTCAGAGAACAAGCTTGCACAGACTGTTCCCCATGGCGCATAAAAGCACCGATCACTTCATGCCCCTGTTCCAACAACAAGTGCGCGGCGGTACTACTATCGACCCCACCAGACATCGCTAAGAGCACTCTCGCCATTCCCGATTTCAAACCTCTCTTGAATTCTACAGCTTAGTCTTTATTCTTTCAGAAACATTCGATTTGTTGAAGTTCAGGTTAGACAACAGCAAACCACTAAATCCAAAATATCGTCCTTGTTCACCCGTTCCTACCACTTGCAACTGAATCCTTGCTTATGTTTCTCGTGATTTCCACCAGCCTGTCCCCTAAAAGTCGCAGTAAACTACTGGCCAAGCATGTTGCCGATTTGATATCAGAACAGGGCATGGAGGTCGATTATATTGACCTCGCGCAAACCCAGCTTCCCCGCTGCGATGCAAGCTCGTGTTACGCCAACCCAGTTGCCCAGGAAGTGACCGCCAAGGTCAGCAACGCATCGGGTATTGTCCTGGCGACCCCGGTCTACAATTACTCAATCTGCTCGGAAGCGAAAAACTTGGTCGAACTGACAGGAAAGGCCTGGGAGGATACTGTCGCAGGATTTTTATGCGCAGCTGGCGGCCAAGGCAGCTACATGTCAGTGATGCACCTTGCCAATTCTCTAATGCTCGACTTCCGCACCTTGATCGTCCCTAGGTTTGTTTATGCTACCGGCGCTGCGTTCGCCGAGAACCAAATTAACGACAGTGACCTTCTCGAGCGACTCAGTCTATTCGCAAACGACTTCCAAAGAGTGACGATCGCTTTAAGCCAGCCGTCTTCCTAACCGGAGCTTGACTTAATCCATAACAACCGTGATCAACCCGTAGCTGGAGTTAACAACTCTCCAAGAGAGACGTCGAGGTGCCCCTGGACACACCCGAAAAATAACCGTGCCATTCAGCATCGACTGGATCCGTTAACTCACCTGACACTATTCGGCATTTCTCATTGACTCGGCTGCGTCCTCGGGAGAAACCGGATTGATCCAACAACCGCTTCCCAGTTCATAGCCGGCAGCATGAGACAGTCGTGGAAAAATCTCCAAGTGCCACGGGTAATAGTCACCCGTATCCATACCAAAAGGCGGCAGGTGGAACAGGATGTTGTAAGCCACTTCCGGCAAACAGGATTCGAGTTTCATCACAACACGGCGCACCAGCCTTGCCAATTCACACAACTCTTCATCTGGCAATTTAAAAAAGTCAGGCATTCTCTTTTGGGGGAGAATGTTGGCCAAGTATCCAAACCGGCTGGCGTAGGGACACAATGCGAGATAGTTCCTGCTTTCCAACACCACTCGGGTTTGCTGCTCCTTTTCATATTCCGCAATCGAGGAGATCACATCCTTGCCATTGGCCAGCCAATACTGCTTGGCCCGCGCAACGCGGCGGAGCACCGTTTCGCTTACCACCGAAGTGCAGAGAATCTGGCTGTGCAAGTGCTCAATGGAAGCCCCCGCAGCAGGTCGGCAATTTTTGAAGATCGAAGCGTGTTTCAACCGAGAATCCTCGGCAAAATGAGAAACCCGATCGCGGTAGGCCTGAAATGCTGAATCGGCTTCGTCATCCGTCAACTGGGAAAATGTCGTCTTGTGATCCGGAGACTCGACGACGATTTCATGATGGCCGACACAGTCACCCTGACGGTAAGGTCCCACGTTGGCCAAGCCATCATTGCCAGCTTCAAAATCAACCGCAGGGTATTTGTTGGCAAAAACGCGTGTGTGCCAACGATTCCCAGGTTGGTCTTTGGGATAAACCGCAATTTCCTTGGGCGTCTGGTCTTCATTTCCCCGACAAAACGGACAATCGGAGATGCGGGTTCGGTCGACTGACATTTGAAATTCATTCGGCCGTTGCGCACGGTTTTTTGCAATAATTACCCATTCTCCGTTCACTGGATCCCAACGAAAATCGGCCATGCCACTGTTCCCGGTCTAGAATCTCTCAAGTATCGATTTTTCAGCCCTATATTCAACCTTAAATCCAAACCGACAGCAGCCCGTTTTTTCAGACTTTGGGCCAAACTCGCTCAACTTTGGCTGAAAAGCCCGAAGATCCTGCCCTTCAAAGAAAAACTTCTATCCTGCCCATCCAACCCGGCATCCGGTACGTTCCCTGCGGTTTCGGGTCTTGAGCCACTGCCGTAAAAATTGAATTTACATTAAGATCGACGTTCGCTTATTTCTTTCAACGCTTAGACGATTCACACATGCCCAAGGACTTCCTCTCTGACGCCAAAGACCAATACGACGTCGTTGTGATCGGAAGCGGGCTTGGCGGATTAACTGCTGCAAACGTTTTGGCCCGGGAGGGACGTTCTGTCCTACTACTGGAGCAGCATTACAAACTAGGGGGATTAGCAACCTGGTTTAAACGACCTCAAGGCTACATTTTCGATATTTCGCTACATGGTTTCCCTCACGGGATGATCAAAAGCTGTAGACGGTATTGGACACAGGAAATTTCGGATTCCATTATCCAGCTTGAAGGCGTCCGCTTTGACAACCCGATGTTTTCGCTGACCACCACATTTGACCGAAATGACTTCACAAGACTGCTAACGACCGATTTTTCGGTAGAGCGCGTACAGGTCGAAAAATTCTTTGACACAGCCCGGAGCATGAATTTTTACGATGACCAAGCAATGACAACCGGCGAACTCTTTGAGAAGTATTTCCCTGGCCGAGAAGACATCGTCCGCTTACTCATGGAACCGATCACCTACGCAAACGGGTCCACACTGGAAGACCCAGCAATCACCTACGGCATTGTTTTCTCGAACTTCATGTCCAAGGGTGTTTTTACTTTTGACGGCGGCACTGACAAATTGGTCAAGGCCATGGAACAGGAAATGAAACGCAATGGAGTCGACATCCGGATCAACTGCAATGTGGAAAAAATTTCGGTGCGAAATTCCTCCATTCAGTCCGTCACCATTAATGGGCGGGAGATCAAGACTAAATCAGTTATCTCCAACGCGAACCTGCGGTCAACTATTTTTGACCTGATTGGAGAAGAACACTTTGACAAGAATTTCGTGATTGATGCCAAAAACGTTCGGCTCAACAACTCGAGCACACAGGTTTTCATGTCGCTCCGACCAGAAGACCACGTAGAGCGTAGCACCGGAGACTTGCTCTTTTCATCGACTGCAGAACGATTTCAAACGGACCTCCTGCTGAGCCGTGATATTACCAGTCGCACTTTTTCGTTTTACTATCCTGACACGCGGCCCAACAAATTTGACCGCACGATGATCGTCTCCAGCACCAATGCCAACTACGAAGACTGGAGTCACCTCGAAAAAGCAGACTACGAAAAAAGCAAGGTGGATCTTGTGGAAACGACGCTGGATGCACTGGAAAAGTATTTACCGAATGCCAGGGAGCGGGTTGTGCATGCAGAAGCCGCAACCCCGATAACTTTCGAACACTATACCAAACACGTGCGTGGAGCGAGTTTCGGGACCAAGTTTGAAGGACTCGCAGTCAGCCGCAGTCTTCCTGAACAGGTTTCTGGACTTTTCCATGCCGGCAGTTGCGGGATTATCATGTCCGGCTGGCTGGGAACCATCAATTATGGTGTCATCGTTGCCAACGATGTAGACAACCTGCTCCATCAAACGTCCACCAACTCTTAAACAATTGGCAATCCCCTCCAATATTCTCTAGAATGGTGGTGATTGAAATCGCTGGGCAATCTCCATCTCACAACACGGACCAGAAGCAAAATGAATCCCGAAACGAACCGTCGATCGTTCCTAGCCGCCGTTACTGCAACTGCAGGAACGGGTTTTCATACCGCGGTAGCCGCCAAAAGCGGAAACTCTGCCCTCAACCAATTGAGCTGTGCCGTGATGGGAGTTAATGGCCGAGGCAGCTCACTAGCCCGTGGATTTTCACGCCAAAAAGGTGTGGTGGTCTCTCATGTGTGTGATGTCGATTCGAGGGCAATTGGAAAAGGGAAGGCTGCCGTCAAATCGGTGACCGGCGCAGAGCCTGTTGGCATTGATGACTTTCGCAAAGCCCTCGATGAGACCTCAGTCGATATCCTGGTCATCGCGGCACCCAATCACTGGCATGGCCCAGCTGCGATTCTTGGAATGCAAGCCGGAAAACATGTCTACGTCGAAAAACCCTGCTCCCACACACCTCGTGAAGGCGAGCTCATGGTCGCCAATTCAATCAAGCATCAACGGGTATGCACAATGGGAACCCAACGAAGAAGCACACCAGGACATACCGAAGCGATTCAAAAAATCCACGCCGGTGTAATTGGCAACGTACTCTATTCACGTTGCTGGTACGCCAATCGCCGAGGCCCGATCGGCAAAGGCAAACCAACAGCGATACCGAGTTGGTTGGATTTCAATCTGTGGCAAGGCCCCTGTACCGAAAAACCGTACAAAGATAATCTCGTCCACTATAATTGGCATTGGCATTGGCATTGGGGCAACGGTGAACTGGGGAACAACGGGGTCCATGCCATCGATATTGCCCGCTGGGGAATGCAAGTTGACTTCCCGACACGTGTCGTATCCGCCGGAGGTCGGTACCGCTTCGCCGATGACCAGGAAACTGCCGATACCCACGTCACGAGTTTTGAATTTGGTAAAAAGCTGCTGGTCTGGGAAGGGTTGAGCTGGTCACCCAAGGGAACCGAAGCAACTGGGTTTGGGGTGTCTTTCCACGGTGACAAAGGAACCCTGATCCTGCTGGACAAAAAATACTCGGTCTACGATATTCAGAACAAGCTACTGGAAGAAAAGGAACATTCGATGGACGATACTCCTCATTTCGACGATTTCCTGGATTGCATTCGTAATGGTGGCAAACCCAATGCTGATATTGCTGAAGCTCACAAGAGCACACTATTGTGCCACCTTGGCAATATCGCCCATCGAACCGGTCAAACCCTCGAAACCGACTCAACGAACGGACACCTCAAAGAACAGAGGCTGGCAGCTCATTGGTCCAAGGAGTACCGCAAAGGCTGGGAACCCACAGTTTAGGCAAAGCCGTCTCCGGGCGAGCCAACTAGGAATCACTCTCGTGCCGCAAGAGTGGAAACAAAATGATGTCCCGGATGCTCTGCGAATTGGTCAAAAGCATAACCATCCGATCAATCCCGATTCCAAGGCCTCCGGCAGGGGGCATGCCATTTCGCAGCGCTCGAACGTAATCATGGTCCATCTTGGCCATCGAATCCTCTTCCGGTAACCCCTCAAGCTGAGTTTGAAAGAGCCTCTCCTGTAGATCCGGGTCATTCAGTTCGGTGTAGGCATTGGCCAATTCCATTCCCTTAATAAAAAGCTCAAATCGCTCAGCTATCTGCGGATTGTCACGCTTGCGCTTAGTCAACGGACAAATACTCGCGGGATAATCCGTCACAAAGATAGGGCCGGTCAATGCGTCTTCTACTTTTTCTTCAAAGATCTCGTTCTTGACGACATCGGAATGCTTTCCCTTAATATCCAGGTGAAGCTCCTTCCCAAGGTTAATGATTTCCTCTGGGTTCGTCGGATCAATCCCCGTCTTTTCTGCAAACAGTTCATCGTACGTTCGCCGCTCAAAAGGAGGCGTGAAATCAATCTGACCCTCCCCCCAAGGCAAGACAAAACCCTTACCGGTTTTCTGGATCGCATCACAGATGATTTGTTCGGTTAAATCCATCATGGATCGGTAATCACCAAAGGACTGATAAACTTCAAGCATGGTGAATTCAGGATTATGCTTCAGGCTGATGCCTTCGTTACGGTAAACACGTCCAAGTTCAAACACCCGCTCCATTCCTCCGACCAGGAGCCTTTTCAAGTGAAGCTCAAGAGCAATCCGCATATAGAGCTCAAGGTCAAGTGCATTGTGGTGAGTCATAAAGGGACGAGCAGCAGCCCCCCCAGCAATCGCGTGTAACGTTGGACCTTCGATCTCAACAAAACCGTTCTTGGCCAGCGTTTCGCGAACCGACTGGAGAATCCTGGAACGGTCCAAGAATCGATCGACAACTCCCTCGTTATAAGCCAAGTCAACATAGCGTTGCCGTTGTCGCAGCTCCGGATCCGTCATCCCCATGTGTTTGGCCGGTGGTGGTTCCAGCGTCTTAGTCAAAAAGTGAATTTCACTGGCAAAAATTGAAAGCTCACCGGTCTTGGTCACGCGCAACTCACCATCCACCCCGATGATATCTCCCAGGTCCAGGCACTTGACCAGGTCCCAGTTCTCCTCCCCAACCTGTTTTTTTCCAACAAAGAGCTGGATTTTCCCGGTCCAGTCCTGGATGTCAACGAAGTAGAGTTTCCCAGCATCCCGGGAAAGCATAATTCTTCCCGCTGCCCGAACCGCTGGTCCCGACAAGGCTCCCTTCCCCTGCTCAGCGACCCAGTCTTTAAATTGATCTCGCTGATCCTGAGTTTTCAATTCAGGCAACTCAACCACTGAAC
>JAZABE010000703.1:0-3253 GCA_036137535.1 Planctomycetota bacterium
GTCGCTGAACCTGGATCGCAGGTCAAGCTGTGCCCAAACAATCTAATACTAGGTTGAGTCGATCAGCAGTTTAAGACGATTTCAGTCTCTCAAACCCTCTCCCGGTTTGTCGGCACGGTGAGTTTACGGCCCACGTGACTGATTGCACCGAAAGAAAACTTAATCGTCTTCAATCTAAACGACCCCAACTCCCGGAAGCACCAAAAATCCCTTGGCAAAACCAAAGTCCAACAAGGACAACCTCATTGCTACTGTTCCCCTTTCATTTCAGACAGCATTTCCAAGAGCCTTTTGACAATCTTGGGTTCTGCGAACTCCTCCAGACACGACGAACGAGCCCGCCAGGTCGTGTATCCACCCAACTTGTGTTGAGCAGGTGGAGGCAGGTAGCCCTCAGCACCGTTGGCCAATTCAACATTAAAAGTCGCAGGAAACGGACTCTGTTGTTTAATTTTCAAGCCAGTTTCGGTGAAAACCTCGTTAGGAAACGTTGCAATCGCAAGGTCACCAATCCTGAGTGTTTGCAGGATGATCTTCCTGCGGGAAGGAAGCTTGCTTAACAAAACAGCCTCACGGGCATAGACCTGCTCCAGAGTTGCCAGCTTTTTGCCTCTGATGGTGGCAAGTAATTTTTTGGCCTCTTCCAATTCCGTTTTCCCTGCCTGACGAATCCCAAGTTCGATTTCGGATTGCCGCATAGCAAGCGAAACATCAGAACGATACTGGATTCCCTTGATCACTTTTAAGGCCACGTCAGCAGTTTCACGGGCGACTGAAAATCGGTCAAATTTTCTTTTGGCATCCGTGAAATCAATGCAATTTGTATCACCGCTAGTTCCATTTGACATTGCCGCCATAAAATGGCTGGAACCGTTGGCAAGTTCTTTTTTCAGAAGATTGGCAAAAATTCCAAAATAATCGGCAGAGAGTGATGGGGCACCGGCATAATGAGTTGAGTAGTTGGCCAAGACTCCCAGCGGTTTTCCATCGCGGGTTTGCAGGGAAACCACAAAGACATCTGTATCTGCCGACCCCAATTGTCGGATCTTGTTTTCGTTACTCACTCCAGGATTCATCTGCGCCCGGTCGTTTTTCTTTCCCCCGAACCGGTTCGTCGCTGCCGTTCCTTCTTTCATCAACCAGCGGCGATTAAAAACGTTGTTTACATCCTGTCCAACAGCCCAACCCATCTGGGCAGGTTGGAGTCGATCATTGGCAAGCTTAATTCCCTTGGCCAATTGAGGAATTAGGAACCGGATGTATTTTTCATCCGCATCACTACCAAGGCACCCAAAAGCAGAAGGGGCGGAATGGGCATGAGTCGCGGAAACAAGGATGTTCTCAGTTTTAATACCGGTCGCCTTGGCGGCCAGTTTTTTGGCCGGGTCCAGAACACTTCGGGGAATCATGCAACTGTCGACCACACAAATGGCAATCTTGGTAGCTCCATTCTTCAACACAAAACATCGGGCGTGTAGCGGCTCGACCACTCGATCCGCGGTCCGCTCGTACATCCCTCCATTCACGATGACTGGGAATTCCGTTGGAGAAATATCTAATGCAAAGACACCGGCAAAAAGCCCCTCGACCACTTCGTCTGCTCGGGATAACGACTGTTGCACGCACCCCAAAACCACAGCGAAAAGTGTGATTCGCACTCGCCATTGTGAAGTTCGAAATAATTCACTTTGCATTTCTACTCTCCTCAAAAGGAATGTTTTGATCCAAATAACGCCAATTTTGCAAGTAGGAAATCAGGTCGGCAACCTGTTGCAGCGAAAGCCCTTGTTCCAATCCAACTGGCATAAGGGATTGTCCCGAAGATTGAAGCCGTTCTAGATTTTCCCTGGAAACTGTCACCGATTGATTGTCGGCCTGTTTGAGGGTAATTGCCGTCGCATTATTCTCGATCACGATCCCCTTAAAAACAGTGCCGTCGATCGTTTCGACAACGTACTCAACAAAATTATTGTCAATTGCCGCATTCGGTCGAATAATATCTAGGAGTAATTGCGATTTAGATTTAGTCCGAGTATCGGAAATATCAGGACCAATCCGAAGCCCTAGATTGCCAAGTTGGTGGCAGGAAGAACAGGTCTTTTCGAAAACAACCTTGCCCCTGGTTGCCTCAGGTTTCAGTGTTAATGCGGCCTTGTATTTTTCATAAGCCTGGATTCGGTCAGCCGGAATAGCAATGTTCAAAATTTCACGGGCCAACCTCTTGACGTCATCATCCCGATGATTCTGCAGTCGGTTTCGATGGTCACGGCTGAACTCGGTCCAACTCAGTCCCCCCTGTTTGACTTGCTGCAAGAGTTCCTTGGCCACTAGCTTGCGCGAATAAGATGCTTTAAGGACTTCGCTGCGCACCAAAAAACTTAAGCCCCTGAACTTTTTTGCCAAAAGAACCCACGGTGTGGGGTCATTAAAAAAATGAAGTGCACGGACCGCGGAAATTTGGCAATCCGGTTTCGAATCGTCCAACGCCAAATTTTTGAGCAGCTCATCGTTTCGTGAGACCAGGGCAAGCAAACTATAATAGGCGGGGATGACAGGCTTTGTGTTAATCGCTTGTCTCAGGAATTCAAGTAACGCATCCAGCTGCGTTTTTTTGATTTCACGAGCTAACATTAGCCCCATTTCAGTGCGAATGGATGGTGCTTGGGTAATGGCGAAAGCAATTTTCACTAGAGAATCGCCACGCTCGACGATGTTACCGAGACATTGAACCAGTGTCTTTCTAACCTGGTTTCTATTTTCCACTGCAGCATAAGGTGCAAGCTGAATGCAAAGTGACACCACTGACTCCCGATTCCTGTGGTTCTTCTGATCGACGACCCCTTTGACTAATGCATCCAATAATTGAGCTCGCTGTGATTTGGCAGCCATGACAAGTGCCGTTTTCACCCATGGATTCTTTGCGCTATTCAAAGCAACGACCTTTAGCTCTTCCAGGGAGAGGGACAAGTTACACTTGCTGGCACTCAGTAGTGCCTGAAATCGGACCTGGTCGTTTTCGTCGGTAATTCCATTTCGGATCCATGCAGGATTTTGTTTTTCACAAAGTTTCATTCCTAAAGCACGAACCGCGGCTGAATAATGATTGATCGCAAAATTCAAATCCTGCTCTGGAAGGACTTCCTGTCCCTGCAAAAAAACCATTGCCCGGATCAAGCCGTTGCTAGAGCTTGCCGGGTGCCTGAGCCCATTGATCAGTTGCTTGACATTTACCTTTTCCGGATCCTGAACCATC
>JAZABE010000704.1:0-1747 GCA_036137535.1 Planctomycetota bacterium
GGAAGAGATTGTGATTTCGGTTAACGGTTTTGATGAACGGCCAAACCAAATCAATAACAACAGGACAATCAACCAAACCCCTCCTCCGATCCAGATCGCTTTCTGGTAGCCCCCGTATTGATTCAAAATGCCTGTTTTCAGTGGATTGGGTTCCACCTGATTCTTTCCAAGGATTGAATTAATGGTTACGGGCAAAGGAGGTAGATCCTCAGTCGATGAACCATCTTCTCGAACCAAGAAATCCCGTAAATCAAAGTTTCCCTGAGTTAAACCGGAAAAAGAAATGTCATAACGGTAGGCATCACCATGAGGAAATACACGGATCACCCGTACCATTAATGGTGTCGTTGTGGGATCCATGTTTTTATGGGTTAACGGGGTGCCGGGCAGGATAAGTTGATCGATTTGTTGAGAGACACCAAGTGAACGCGTGGTCAAAGACTGAACCGTCTGAGGGGATTCGGCTTGGGCAAGAACGGTTGCCTTTTCAAGACCGGTTGCCAAGACCAGAATTGAAAAGACTTCGAGCGTTTTACGCAAGAAAATTAGAGGAGAACCAGGCATCAGCGAGCACCCCTGCCCAGAATGCCCCGGGATTTAAAAAAATTTCGCAGTGCGTGGGAATATGGTTGGTCCGTGAACAGCTGAAGGTGATCGATGCCACCCCTTTTAAGTGTGCTGGTGATTTCACCCTGGTTTACGCCCAAGTTCTTTCCCCGGCTGATAAAAGAAAGGCCCGATTCTGCTTCCCGGGTCCTGAGAAAGCCAGCCCTCGGAATTGATATTTCGGCGGGATCCGTCAATTGAATTACGGCACAGTCATGTTCTTGTCCGGCACGTTTGATCGCAGTCAAGCAGCCTTTTTCGTTGAGATCCGAGAGGATGATGATCAAGGCCTTGGTGTGTAGTGACATAGAGACTTCGACCAATTTTCGAGCAATAGAAGTTTGTTGATGGTAATCGTAGTGTCGCAGCCGATGGAGCCATTGCAGAATTTGGTCGCGAGATAGACTGGGGGGAAATCGGATGTCATCCTCCCCCACTCCAACGATCCCTACCGGACTCACCCGATCTAGGCAGGCCAGTGCCAAACCGCCGCATAGGTGAACCGCCAGGGCATATTTGGACCGCGCTCTCGAGGCGATCGTCATTGATGCCGACGTGTCAATAAGTAGGTAGCAAGGCATTTGTTTAGGTGTTTCGTATTCCTTGACATGGTACCGGTTGGTTCGCGCCGTCACACGCCAGTCAATCGAACGGATGGGGTCACCTGGGATGTACTGTCTAGATTGAACATATTCGGTTCCAGATCCCAGGAAAGGTGAAGAATCGGTTCCGTAGCAAAGACTGTCTGCCAATTTTCTGATGGCGATGGTGAATTGACGTGCGTTGAGCGTGTCAGTTTTTTTGAGTATTCCTTCCACGATGATCTCCCGGTGTTAACAAGTTACACCATGGCTGGTGTTGCACCCATGTCTTCAAGGATGCCCTTGAGAATGCTTTGACCCGTGTGTCCATCTGCCAACGCTTCGTAGTTGGGGCGTATGCGATGCAAAACGACATCGTCGGCGAGTGCAAACAAATCTTCCGGAATTACATAATGTCGTCCGTGGATCATGGCCCGGGCGCGGGAAGCTTTGATGAGAGAGATGCCCGTTCGAGGGCTCCCGCCCAGTTCAAGCAGGGGATGGTTTCGCGTACGGTTAACCAGTTCAAGAACATGATCAACGAACACGTCGCTGACATG
>JAZABE010000705.1:0-3111 GCA_036137535.1 Planctomycetota bacterium
CGTCCGACATCGTTTTTCCTTCAACTGATAGATCGCAGTGCGAAACCGTTCAAAATGCTCTGAAAAGAAAATTGCCAAGTCATCACACGTCGCGGCAGCAACGACCGCGTCAGCTTCAATGACTTCCACGTCAAAATCGTTTATCAACGGTTGCGCATGCTGTGCAACTTCTTGTTCGCTACCGACATAAAAAATCTTGGGAGCCATCTGGGATTCCTACCCGTTTCTGGGCAACTGACTTAGTTAATAATCAATCAAAAATCGAAGAAAACGATTCGCCATCTTTTCGGTCACAGAGGTACCCATAAACCTTGTCATCGATGATCGTTGGAACCGCTTGGACACTGCCGTCACCAATTGAGAAATTAACGATTGTCGGGTGAAAGCTTCCAAACACTGTCCAGGTTAATGGCGGCTCCGGAAAATTGTTCTTGGCCATTTCAAACAAAGGTCCTCCCACTCTCATCGACCCACCGGGTTCATCACCGTTGTACATACAACCATCCCCTAAACCACCGGGTTCATTTAACTTCCGAACATTCAAGGCTTTTTCACCCACAAAAATCGTGTTCGATAAACCGTCCCGGATACTCGAAAAATTATATCGACCTCGAACGCTCTGGAGCCTGCCATCGACCACCGGGTTATCTTTCGGGAAACCCGAGTTGAAAACGCCGTTGGCTTCCGTATGAAACCCAAAATTGATGTTGTAGCCATCGTTGCCGAAAACACTACCGGCATTGCCCGCGTAATCACCACAAACCCCAATCGGGGCTCCATTGCCGGCGGGTGAAGGATAGCTTAAATCCCCGGCCGATCGTCTCGAGGGGCAGACATAAACCGGCACTCCGGTTTGTAAAATCTTGGGACTCTGTTGGGCGTAGGGAAGTCGCCAATCCAGCTTGTCCGCAATATTGTCAAGCTCTACATAAGGCATCAGAAAAACATGCCATGTCAAAAACCCATCGGCTGGTCGTGAAGGGGGAATGAATTTACGAGTGTCATGAAAATTCTGAATTGCCAACCCAATCTGTTTCAGGTTGTTGGAACACTGGGTGCGCCGCGCTGAATTCCGGGCCATCTGCACAGCCGGGAGAAGTAATGCCATCAAAATCCCAATAATGGAGATGACAACCAGTAATTCAACTAGGGTAAAGCCGACTCGTTTTTGCTTCATGTTCGGACCAATTTGTCTGTGTAGTACGCGTGCAAATTAACAATGGTGCAACTCGAATTCCTGTTCACCAGGAAAAGTGGATCGACGACTTAAGAGTAAGTTTTCAACCACTTAAATTCAAGCTTCCCAAAAACCTAGGCCACGGAAGCCGGGACGGCAAATCGGCTGCCTGAAAGAAGTTACCGGTTAGGAGGATTTTGCGGAAAAGAGAGACGCAATTTTTCGACGCAATTGGGGGTATTGAGTTCCCTTCCCAAAATGTTTTACCAGGAAATCATGGCCCTGTATCGATTTTGCCTGGATAATTTCTGGCGTCAGTGTTTTGAATAAAGATTCCAGTTCCGCAACTGTGTCGACAACCCAAAGGGGCTGAGAAGCAGGTTGTTCGAAATCCGGGTCCCCACCTTCAAACATTCCCTCGGCCCCATGACTGGAGGTCATCAGGGCTTTGCCATGGGCTAGGGCCTCGAGGTTTTTGATCTTCAAACCTGTGCCAAATTGAACAGGGTTCCAGACGACATCAACACCGGCATAAAAATCAGAAACGGAATCGACTCGGCCTAACAGCTCTACCCCGGCAAGACCCCGGGTCGCGCGAATCACCTCGGCCGAGTCACAAATACTTCCAGCGATCAAAAGCCGGAGTGTCGAATTCGCCTGCAGCAGAACGGGCCAGTGGTTAACCATTTGAAAGATGGCATCGACATTGGCAGGATTCGCTGAGGCGATAAAACCAACATTAATTCCCGAGGCACCGGTTTCCCGGGGACCCCCCAGCGTTTCAAATTCCATCCCAGTGGTCACAACATTGTCCTCGCCCACCACGCAGCCAATATAGTCTGCCTCGAGCGACTGAATCGCAATCACCAGATCAAATTCCCGGTAAGATTTTTCTTCTTCTGCCTTGGAAATTTCAACCCAATGGTCCCGTGAATGTTCTTTAAATTGTTCGCACCGTTTCCAGAGAATGTCATGTGAATCCAGCACTACCAAGGTTTTTTCCCGGTACCGGGCGGGCAGTGACCTCACCACCGAAGTCTGGGTCAAATACTCCATGACTAACACGTCCGGATCACTCGCCAATATCATTTCCCGGATCCTCTCAATCTGGGAACGGGAATACCAATTGCCGATGCTCTTGACTTCATTTTCGAGAGCACCGTTCAAGGTTCCCCCAAGCCAGTTGAATACAGCACGGGTGTACCACTTAATCCGGTTCCAGGTTCCCTGCAACGGCGGCTGCGAAAGATCCACCCATTGAACCGGGTAATCCCAGTTGGAAACCTGAAACCCTTTTTCCCGCAGAGGATCCATCCCGGTCACGAGCACTTGGAATCGAAACGGCTCCTGGTTAAGCCCCTCGATCAAGCCGGAAATCCGACTCTGCGCGCCGGTAGCCTTCTCCCAGTAGGGAACATCGGTTACCAGCATTAGTTTGATGGGATTCATACGGGTTTAGCGAATATGTCGATTAAATCGGAAAGCAGTTTCGATTAGAACGAAAAACCACCTCGATGGGATTTGAATTCCGCAAACGGATACCATTAAACAACTTAACAAAGAAGTATACTTTTCAATTAGTGGTTACAAGTCTCTCGAAACCCCGGATGTCGATTCCGGGTGGATTATGGAAACTCGGAACGAAACCGTTTATACACCTGAATCTCCGCTGAAAAGCCCAATTCAACTTCTGAAAACCATCTTTTCGGAAAATTGGGCGCGTCGGGGGCTCTGTGCGCAACTTTTCAAGCGAAACATCAAGTCCCAGTACCGGCAAACGTTTCTGGGACTTTTATGGGTGTTCCTGCCTGCCATTGCCTCGGCAGCCATTTGGATTTTCCTGCATTCGTTTCGAGTCGTCCAGTTCCAAAATGAGCTTGAGCACTCAACTTATCTTGCTCATGTTGTTACCGGAATGTTCTTCTGGCAAAGTT
>JAZABE010000706.1:0-5652 GCA_036137535.1 Planctomycetota bacterium
CACACGAGCCACATGGTCAATATGGGTGTGGCCATTGACCGCCAGCAGAACCTTGTCAGCCGCCGAATCTAGCAGGGCCTGGACGGCTTTTGCATTATCAATACACGAAGGACCCGCTAAAGGCTGATGGCAAATCACGATCAGGGGCCCCTTAAGCGTTTTCAACTGTTTCTCAAGCCATTGAAGCTGTTGCTGGCCAATGTGGGCCGGATAGCCACTTTTGTGGTTCTTTGGTTTTTCGTTCCCATCGAGGACGATAAGGTCCAGGCCGTTCACGGTTTCCGTATAATAACGGCCTTTCCTCCCCCCGAGTTGAGCGACTCCATCAAACGAGTGGCCACCATCGATTTCGTGGTTCCCGAGAACATGTAGGGTTTTTGAGTGGGCCTGCTGAAAAGCCTGGGTGACCGCTTCATTTTTTTTGGTCGGATACGCGAAGTCGCCCAGCTGAATCAAAGCATCTGGTTTTTCCAGCTTCATCGCATCGAGAAAGGCCTTGAGTCTCACCGGTCCATCATGCATGACATCCTGATGCAAATCTGAAATCATCCCTAACTTGATATTTTTGTTCAGCCTCCCCAGTGCGCCCATCACCTGCCGGGGCAGAACGATTGAGGTTGAAGCCGCGCCACTGGCGAGCAACACGTCACGTCTTGATGCAAATTTTGGGTTCATTTCAGTTTCTCACAAACCATTCAATTTTTAGTGATCAGCCAACATTCCTCCATGATAAAGTCCGTTTGTCACCACAAGCAACCGGCAACGCCCACCGGTTCAAAAGAAATTTGCCCAAACAACTTCACACAACGGACCCCTGATTATTTTCTTTCTGGTTATCGACGGTTTCCCGAGCGGCTTCCAAAAGCTGAAATGCACCTCGAAACAATTCTTCATCACCACCAAACACCTGTTCCAGCACTGCTTGGGGATCGTTGCTAATCCCCAATAACATCATTGCATAGCAGCAACCGATTTGATCATCACAGCGGTTCACGCAAATCCGAAGCCAATAACAGATCTTGGGAATGTGTTTTGAAGCTTGGGAACCAAAACGGCCGGCCATTTGAGCTGCATTATTTGCGGCAACGAAATCAAACCGATCGACCAAACGCGCAAACTCCGTTTCGCAACCACAAAAGTCCAAGTGCCTGGATAAAATATTGGCGACAACGGAACTTATCCAGATATCAGATCCGCGAGCCAATCTTTTGAGCCTCAAAATTTCAGACGACTCCAGTGATTCAGCAAAACCAATCAGGCGCAGAGCCAATTGAACTACGTGTCGATCACGATATTTCAAAAGCTGAAACAACGTCGGCTGAATCAGGGTAACTGACCGTGGAACATCTTCCCGCTGCAAGATCAACTCCAATCCCCAGACCCGCTCGGAAGGTGTCCCCGATTTCAACCACGATTCGAGAGTTGAGATTGAACTGGTAGACTCCAACCGGGAAACATGAGTAGAGACAAGCAACGAATCCCGGGTCTTCTGAAGAAACCGGAGACTTTTCCGGTAGGAATAACCGGCATCAGGCCGTAGGTATCGTGCGATTGAAAGTTGTGTTTGTTGTCGTGTCCACAACACCAGAGCCAGCAGGTAACCGAACCCAAATGAATGAAAACCACTCAACGGTACTCGCGAAATCAAAGAGATCTCTTGGGAAGGATCATCGCAACAGGCAGGCTTTTCATGTGACGCAAACAACCCAAACCCAAAAAAAACCGTAGCGACCTCGGCCGATTGCCAAAGACCGGGGTTCGAACGGTCAACGTAACCGGAAAGAACTAATTTTGCCGCAACCAGTTTGCGAACCATCGCACCGAGCAACGATTCAAACACCAAATTTTTCCCCAACACCATCTCGACCTGGTCTTCGGGCATCGTCCCGGAATCGCCGGCAGGAGTTGACCCCTCACTGAAAAGCAGATCGATTCCGGATTCGGCCTCAACTTCGTCAACCGAAAAAACCAGTCGTAATTGTTCCTGATCCAGTTCCAGAAATCCACAAACCGTTTCGAATAATGTCGAGATTGATCCTTTGGTTGAAGCCAATTCCTGGGCATATTGCTCGGGAACCTGCAAAGCAACATCCCGCCATTTCCGCGTTCCAAAAAACTCACCCAGGTTCAGCAACTCCCGTTCAATCGCAACTTTTTCGAGGGTTGTAATCAGCAGTTTTGGTTTTGGGAAAATCCCTATCACGGCTGGCTCATCAACGAAGATTACAAGTCAAGATCGTCTCTAATTTTAATAGTCATTACCGGGCCTGCCAGCGTCGTTTCCCGGGTCACAAAATTTAAAACCCGGCATCTGAACAACTCGTTAACGTTCAACGGCTACTTGAATTTCACCGTGTGGAATTTGTTAACCTCCAATTCGGCAGCCTCTTGCTTAAAGCCACCGGGCCAGGCAATTTGGACAGACACCTTTTCCACTTGAACAGCTCCCAGTCCAAAATGAAGCGTCAAATCATTTTGATTGCCTTCGCCGGTTCCACTTTCGACGTGCCGGGTAATCCACCCACCGTCAATTCCCAGCCGAACGGTAGCTCCCATACCATCTCGATTCACCTTTTTACCATCGCCCTGGAGTTTGATTTTCAGCCATTTCCCCGTTAGCTCATTGTCATTGCGAAACAGCTTTCCTGCCGTGCACAAATCAAGGTCTCCGTCATTATCGATATCCGCCCAGGCCGCCTGGTAGGTCGTTGACAGTTTTTCGATTTTTTGCAGACTGCTGACATCTGCAAACTTCCAATCCCCTTTGCCCTGGTACAACACCGGGTAGTTTCGGATATTTCCACTGCCTACGGCGTAGACAGTCGTGAAATAAAGATCCAAGTGACCATCATTGTCAAAATCTCCAAAGGTGGGTGAGGCATAAGATTCCTGCCAGGCCAACCCTGCAATCTGGGATTGATCCTGGAATACGAATGCTCCAGCTTTGCCGCTGTTTTTCAGAAATTGGGGACGGTCCTGATCCCCTGGAGGATGACTGAAATTCCCCACAAAAATATCGATTTGGCCATCATTGTCCATGTCGGCAAAACAGCTACCGATGGTGTGGCCGCAGATTGGGTAGCGGATACCCCCGGTGTAACCAATAACCCGGTCGGGAATGCCATGGGACTTGGTAGACTCCGCCACGTTCTTGAACCCATTTTTCCCATCATTCTTCCAGAGAAATTTGGGCTGAAGACGATAGTTGGAAACGTAAACGTCAACCCAACCATCATCGTCAAAATCGGCGGCCGCGACCCCCCTCGCGGAAAAGTTCTCCGGCGAGCGCCAAACTTCTTCAAACACTCCATTCCCTTGGTTCAGATAAGCCACATCCGGGTGAACTTTCTGTTGCCAGATTTCGTAACCACCGACATAAAGATCTAAGCGACCGTCGTTATTGATATCCAGCCAAACGGCTCCCCGGGAATTCACCGTGGGTAACTCGGGAAACTTAACGGCTTCGAACTTTCCCTCACCTTGATTGCGATACAACGCTCCCGCACCCGTAAACAGAAAAAGATCAAGCAAGCCATCATTATCAAAGTCACCCCAAATCCCTTCTCCTCCGCTCACACCGGAATCCGCTACGGGAACAAATTTTTTGCCCTGTTCATTTTTCCAAAGCTGTCCCGTGTAAAGATCAACCCACCCGTCGTTGTTAAAATCACCAAAGGCAGCTTTACCCCCGCCTGAAAATCCAGTTTCCTCGGAAACATCTTTAAATTGTGAAAACGTCGTTGCGGGAGCGATCAAACAACTGAACATCATTACCCAAGGTAAGTTTTGCTTGCACATGCGATTTATGACCCATCAGAGTACGAAAGTTAACGGTTGATCCCCGATCTTAGCGAATTTAAATTCGAATTTCAAAATCTCAGACAAAATTAACGTTTTCTTCGGTGGCTCTTTGTCGGTTTCAATCGACCTGCTCCCCCACCCAGTCAAGGTATTCCTGAGATCCAGCCACAATCGGCAGACAAATAATTTCCGGAACCTCATACGGGTGAGCCAATTGAATTGAACTGATAATTTCTTCAACCTGATCACCGGTAGTTTTGATCACCAGGCGATACTCCTCGGCCGTTTCCAGCTTTGAATTCCAAGAGTAAATACTGGTCAACGGCCCCTCAATCTGAACACACGCCCCAAGTTTCCTAGAAACCAAATCCCGGCCAAGAGATTCCGACAGCTCACGCGCTGGAACCGTCACTTGAACGACAAAAAAATGTTGATCCTTACCCATCATCCTCTCCCCAGATTACTTATTAAACCTGCTTGCCCGCGTCCTCCAAAGTCACGGGTAATCTTCGCCTCCCTGACTCCAAGGGTGACACCGGAAAATCCTCCAAATGCCCTTGAGCAATCCCTTAACCGCTCCATGCTTTTCAACCGCTTGCATCATATAGTTGCTGCAGCTCGGGTGAAATTTACAGTTTCGACCAATCAACGGACTGATTGCCAATTGGTAAAAACGGACGCCCAACCACAGCACTTGCCGCGGAAATCGGTAGACCCATTTCAACCAAGCCAAGGGATGCATATTAATCTTTCAAAAGCTCCAATGTTTTCCCCATCCGTTTTGCCAATTTCAAAACTGACAGTTTCACGGTCACAAAGCTGGCAACGGCTCCCTTCCTGGGGCGAAACACGAGATCCAGACCAGCAGGGATCTCAAACTGTTGAAGTCGAAACGCTTCTTTCACCAATCTCTTCCATTGGTTTCGAGTCACAGCGTTGCCCACTTTCCTACTGACGCTCACACCGATCCTCGACTCTCCACATTCATTTTTTGCCCCCAACAAAACGAGGCAATCATCCGCCACAAATACGTTGCCCCGGTAGACCCGCGTAAAATCCTCGCGTCGCGTCAAACGCTTGGCCTTGGTGAACTTGAGTCGGTTTATACTTTGACGGTTTTCGCTCATTCGTTTTGAATTGGTGATGCATCGTCGGCGGGGTGTTTTGCCCAATCCAGCTTGCCAAATTCTGCATCAAGAGAACCCGTTTTCCCCGTTAAATCCCCTTCACGCTTGTAAATCCATCGCCTCACCCAACGACCGGAAAGTGAAATCACTAGAACGGCTCCCAACGCCAAAAACAAGATTGCGGCCAACGCCGCCAATCCTTTTCCGGCATCAACGGCGGTGAACGAACGGCCAGTTCCCAATTCCGGGTTTTTCACAAACCAATCCCGAAGGGCGGGGATTAGCCAAACCAACCACCCATAAACCATTTGAAACATCGCACTTTGCTTCCTTCTTTTGAAGAGAGACAACCGGTCAACCTCAACGCAGCCAACTAGTCAATTTTTCACGCCAAACACCGTAGGCCTCTCATAACGTGTATTGTAACGACCTTTTCAGGGTTGCGAATTCCAGGTCGTTGATTTTAAGTGTTGAAATAAGTCATTCCGGGAAACTCTTCCTTACCAACAAAGTTCCTGACGCGGATCATGTTCCTCGGACACTGCTCTGGCGAGAGCTTCCAATTCACCATTTGCCGCTTCAGGCAGGACAATTTGAATAACGACGAGAAGATCACCGGTCGAGTTTTCGGGTTTGACCCCCAACCCATTAAGTGTTAAAATTGGACCGCTGGGACTCAACGGGGGCAGCGCAACCCAAATCGTTACAACAGGAGTCGGCACGT
>JAZABE010000707.1:0-5913 GCA_036137535.1 Planctomycetota bacterium
TCCCGGACATTCCTTACACAGTGGGTGCACCGGGTCCCAGTGCTGCAAACTCAATTCTCCCCGGTGTTGAAAACGTGATTTCCCGGGGATTTATTGACCCGAAACGAGTTGGCATGCAGGGACACAGTTGGGGAGGCTATCAAACGGCTTACCTGGTGACCCAAACGGATCAGTTTGCTTGTGCAGAATCTGGGGCTCCCGTGAGTAATATGACCAGCGCTTATGGAGGGATTCGTTGGGGAACAGGAATGAGCCGGATGTTCCAATACGAAAAAACTCAAAGTCGGATTGGGGGAACGTTGTGGGATTCAAGGGAGCAGTACATTGCGAACTCTCCCCTGTTTTTTGTCGACAAGATTAAGACTCCATTGTTGATCTTGCATAACGACAAAGATACGGCTGTCCCCTGGTATCAGGGGATCGAACTGTTTGTTGCGCTTCGGCGTCTTGAAAAGCCGGCCTGGATGCTGAATTACAACGATGATCCGCATTGGGTTAAAAGCGATGCTAATCGTTTGGACTTTGCCAAGAGGATGCAACAGTTTTTTGACCATTACCTCAAAGGCGATCCGATGCCAGTGTGGATGTCCAAGGGGATCCCGGCAGTAGACAAAGGAAAAGAGTTTGGTTTTGAAACCAAGGACTCCCAGTAATCTTTGGGTTTTAGTCGACTTTGGAGTTACACGTGGTCTGCCTATCAATTGACGAACGGGCAGGAAAACCATCTAATTAATACATCTCTTTTCTGTTTGTTTTGAGCCTCTTATGCTTGCCGCCCGTGTAATTCCTTGCCTTGATGTGGAATCTGGGCGTGTGGTGAAGGGTACCAATTTTGTGGATTTGCGCGATGCGGGTGATCCTGTCGAAGTTGCGGCCGGATACGAAGAACAAGGTGCAGACGAGCTGGTTTTCTTGGATATCACGGCCAGCCATGAAAATCGGTCAATTATGCTAGACGTAGTCCGTAAAACTGCGGAAAAAGTTTTCATGCCTTTGACCGTTGGTGGAGGGATTCGCACGCTGGAGGATATTCGTCAACTGCTTCGCGCGGGTTGTGACAAGGTTTCGATTAATTCGACGGCTTGCCGAGATCCAGATTTCATCCGGGAGGCGGCGCTGCGATTTGGCCGGCAGTGTATCGTGGTCAATATTGATCCCAAAAGGATCGTCAACAATGGAAAGCAAATCTTTGAGGTTCACATCAATGGAGGCCGGGTCCCGACTGGGCTTCAAGCTGTGGCGTGGGCGCAAAGGGTAGAAGAACTGGGGGCTGGGGAGATTGTCTTAACCAGTATGGATTGCGATGGAACCAAGGACGGGTATGATCTGGAAATCACTTCGGCGGTTTCCAGGGCAGTTGGGATACCAGTGGTTGCCAGTGGAGGCGCTGGAAAACCAGAGCATTTGGCCGATGCCATTAACAAAGGAAAGGCAAGTGCAGCATTGGCGGCAAGTATTTTTCACTTCGGTGAATATACAATAAAGGAAACGAAGGAATTTATGGCCGGACAGGGGATTCCGGTACGGCTTTAATTATTCAAAATAGACAACTTATTATTTTAACGGAAAAAAGCTGGAGCTCTTGAATATGGCAAATTCAGCCAAAAAAGAATCGCTTTCAACAGACAAAGCAGCAACTCCGGATGCGGAAGCACTGAAAAATCGATTTCTGCGAAAACGGGAAGCAAAGGAAGTCGATAAATATTTCCGTGCTTTGGTGAAACTGGAGGGCAGCGATCTCCATATGAAAGTCGGGAACCCACCGATTGTTCGGGTTCACGGAACTCTCAAACCGTTGAACCGGGGTCCGGTGGACGCCGAAGAAATGGTGAACTTGCTCTTCCCGATGATGACCGATCGTACGCGCAAGATATTCGATGAAGAAGGAGGATGTGATTTTGCCTATATTGTTGAAGTGGACGGAGTCGAGTGGCGTTTCCGAGTCAACATGCTTCAACAGCTTGGAAGAATTGGGTTGGTCGCCCGCCGGGTCAATAACTTTATCCCAGACTTTAAAGGTTTGTACTTACCACCGTCCATTGAAAAATTGTGTCACTTTGATCAAGGGATGATTCTGCTGGCTGGAGTGACGGGTTCGGGGAAAAGTACGACCATTGCCTCCATGTTGAATTACATCAACGGGATTTACAGTAAACATATCTTGACCTTGGAGGATCCAATCGAATTTGTCTTCACAGAAGACAAGTGTTTGATCAACCAACGGGAAGTGGGAATGGATGTGGTGGACTTTGGCGTTGGTATGAAACACGCGGTCCGAGAAGATCCTGATATTATTTTGGTGGGTGAGCTTCGAGATGAAGAAACATTCATGACGGCGATCCACGCTTCAGAAACCGGGCACTTGGTTTTTGGCACAATTCATGCGTCGAGTGCTCCGACCACGATCGGTCGGATTCTGGATCTCTTTCCGGAAGAGATGCACAGTGCGATCCGAAGCGCTATCGCTTTCAACATGAAGGGAATCATTGCACAGAAACTTTTGCCTTCGATCCAGGAGGGCGTTGGAAGGGTTCCGACTTGTGAAATCATGACCTTTAACCCAACGATTAAAAAACTAATACTGGAAGCATCAGACGAAAAACTGCCGGATGCGATTCGTATTGGTGCTGAGGAAGGAATGCAGGACTTCACCATGAGCTTGAACCAGTTGGTTGATGATAAAATGATTGATCGGCCGACGGCGTTTCAGGTGGCACCGAACAAGGATGCATTGAAAATGGCTCTCAAAGGGATCAACGTTTCACAACCCGGGATTCTCTAATGCCACTTGCAAGCCGAAAGCTGATTTCCGCTGTTTCTGCAATCCTGGTGGTGACCTTGGGGTGCAGTCCATTCCTGTTCGCACAGGAATGGCCTGACTATGTCGACTCGGTTGGAGGAAATTCCGGGTTTCGCCGGGGACCGGGGTTCTACCTGTCCTGGTGGAAGTTGCTCCTGTGCATTCCGGTTTTCCTTTTTTGGGTCAAAGCTGCTGACTGGGTCAATGTTGACCTGCATCGAAACGGCGAAACGACGAAGCTGAAATTTGACACCTGGAATCCAGCATTGTCTTTTTCGTTTTTAGGAGGATTTATTATTCTGCTCTGTATTCCGCTTTTTTGGATTGGTTTTCCAGTTTATCTGTTAAGCGGAGTGTTGCCTTATTTTTTATACTTGGGGCAGCGAAACAGATTGGTTCCGAATTCGGAACGCACCCTCTTGCCACGGCAAAAACGAAAATATGCGGATGCGCCGGCAGCGGTTCTGGAACAAGACAAGGGTGTTCCTCTTGAATTTATTCCCGGCGGCGAAAATTCCCAGCGAAATCAAGCGAACCTGATTGCCGTACGGCAAAATCCGTTTTTTCTTCCCATCAAAGAATTTGTCAATGACATCATGAAGAAGCGGGCTGAAAAGGTTCAACTGGAATTCAGCAAGCAAGCTGTCGGCGTGAGTTATGAAATCGATGGTCTTTGGACCAAGATGCCGGTGCGTGACCGAGAGTCGGGAGATGCGATTCTCAATGTGTTCAAGCAACTTTCCGATTTAAATCCGAATGATCGGAAAGGGCGTCAAGAAGGATCGTTCCAAGCCGCCAGTGTGCGCAAAAAAATCAATATTGATCTGGTGAGTGTCGGGGTCCCGACGGGTGAACGCGTGCTATTGAAGATTCAGGAAGTCAAGAAGAAGAAGACAGCAAAAATCCTTGAGCTTGGGATGTTGCCAGATATGCTGGAACGCCTGAAGCCGCTGCTGAAAAATCCCGGATACGTTCTGGTCTCGAGCATGCCGGGTGATGGGATGAGCTCCAGTTGGCTTGGTGTTCTCGATGCAGCCGACCTGGTAACCCGTGATTTTGCAGGGGTTTGTGATTTAAGTCACCAGGATAGAGAACTTGAAAATGTTGAGTTTCGCGAAATCAATAAGTCCGCTGGTGAAACGCCTCTCAAAGAACTGAAAAACTTGGCCTTGAAGTTACCCCAAGTTTATGTGGTCCCCGATCCCTGTGACGGTGAAACGATCAATTATCTGGGTGACCAGATCGAATCCGAAAACGTTCTTTGCATTTCCCAGGTTCAGGCAAAAAGCGCGGTAGAAGCGGTTGTTCGAATTTTAGCGTTCAAACCGGACCGGAGTAAATTTGCGAAAAACTTGACGGGGATTCTCTTTCATCGATTATTTCGAAGGTTATGCGACAAGTGCAAGCAGCCGTTTACTCCCAATGCTCAAATGCTAAAACAGCTTGGTTTGCCCACAGATGCCAGAACGGTTTTTTTCCAACAGTATCAACCACCTCCTCCCGAGGAGCTCGTCGATAAAAAGGGGCGACCCATTGATCCGCCTCCTCCGTGTTCGGTTTGTGGAGGGACCGGGTACTTTGGCCGAATTGCGGTTTTTGAATTACTCGAAATCAATGACAAGATCCGGCAAGCCGTGGTTAACAAACCGACGGTCAATGACCTCACAGCAGCAGCACGTTTAACCGGTCACCGCAACCTGCAAGCGGAAGCCATAGCGCTATTGACCAATGGTGTTACTTCGGTGCAAGAAATACAACGCGTTCTTAAAAAGTAAACGAATTTGGTTTCCGATGTCCAATCAACCCCCACCAATCGATTTGCCCCCTATCCAATTTATTGCTGCGGGTGATGATGATGAGATGATGAAGGCTAACCTGGATGCGGTGCTTCCTTCTCCAGGCTATCCCGCCGCCGCGATTATGATTGCCGAGGCAATCTCGAAACGTGCTGACCTGATTGTTTTGGATTATTCCGCCCAATCCGTGAAAATTCGCTTCCAGATCGACGGGGTGTGGCACGAATTACCTCCGCGGGATCGGGCGAGCGGCGACTACATGTTGGCCTCCCTGAAAAAACTCGCAAATCTTAATTACCTAGAGAGACGGGGTCGGCAAGAAGGAATCTTTGCTGCCAAGTTGATGAACCAAAAGACCGAGTTCAACTTTATCAGTCAAGGCGTTCCCACTGGCGAACGCGTGGTTATTCATGTGAACCGTGAAAAACCACCCACTGAGACGCTGGAAGATCTTGGAATGCGCCAGAAAATGATTGACGAGATTAAAGAGCATTTTGCCAAGCCCTCGGGTTTGGTTCTCGTGAGCACGTTGCCCGGAGATGGCCATTCGACATTTTGGCGAGGAGCTTTAAATGCATTTGACCGCTACATGCGAGATTATTATTCAGTCGAAGAAGCCTCAAGGCTGGAAGCTGAAGTGATTAACGTAAATCCCGTTACGTTTGATGAAGCGGCCGGCCAAACTGCGAAAGACGTGACTGCTGATTTGCTTTTGCGCGAGCCAGATGTTTTGGCGTTTCCTGAAATCCCTACCGGTGAGCTGCTTGATCACTATTGTGATATTGTTTTGGATAAAGGAAAGCTGGTGATTGCTCGGATTCCTGCCAAGAGTTCAGTTGAAGCAATCCTTCGGGCAATTGCCTTGAAGCCAACGGTTTCAAAATTTGCAGAGGCACTGCACTGTGTTATCTATCAGCGAACCATTCGAAAACTTTGTCAGCGGTGTCGAGAGGCTTATTCACCTTCACCTCAATTGTTGCAAAAGATGGGGCTTTCCCCCGGGCGGGTGCAAACATTTTATAACGATACCCAGCCTCCTCCTCCTGAAGAATGTGTAGATGAACAAGGCCGGCCGATTGAGATTGAGATTTGTCCGAAATGTTCTGGCCTCGGATTTCTAGAACGTTCAGGTATTTTTGAATACCTAAACGTTACAGATCGATTCCGAAAGGCAATGAAGACAACCACTGATATTCAATCACTGCTAGGTGTTGGTCGTTCAGAGGGGCACTTGACATTACGTGAAGAAGGCGTCGTCTTGGTGGCCAAAGGCGTTACTTCGGTCCAGGAACTTCAGCGGGTTCTCAAGAAATAGTC
>JAZABE010000708.1:0-5264 GCA_036137535.1 Planctomycetota bacterium
GCCCAAGACCCCACGTTATCCTTGGAAAAAGCTAGAGAACTGGGACGAAACAAATCCCGTTACTTGAACGAGACCATCGCAAGGCCAAAAACGGCCATTCCCAAGGCAAACCTCACAGATTTCATAACGTCTGTCCAGCCAAGCCTGAAAAAAAGCTGCCTTGGCTGTCATGGGCCCGACAAGTCCGAAGGCAGACTGCGTGTCGACCAACTGGATCCCGACCTGCTGAAAGGTCCTGATGTTTTGCAATGGCGCGAGATCTATAACGTCTTAAGCAACTCGGAAATGCCACCTGATGATGAACCCGAGTTCGAACTGGACGATGAAAATCGTCGCAATATCATTGATTGGCTAAGTGAAGAATTAAATAAGGCGTCTACCATGCGTCGCAATCAGGGAACTCACTCGTCATTTCGCCGTCTGACAAATTACGAGTACGATTACGCTTTACAGGACCTTTTGGGTTTACCGTACTCATTCTCGGAAAAACTGCCGCCCGAAACCGCCTCCGAAGACGGGTTTAAAAACAGCTCGCAATTGTTGCAAATGTCCCCGATGCAGTTTGAGACTTATCGCGCTATTGGTCTCAAATCTTTAAAACGGGCGACGGTGATTGGCGAACGCCCCAAACCGGTCACCTACATCCTCTCGATGGCCAAAGAGATGGAAAAGATAGCGTCAGGATCCAAAGTAAAGATGTTTGACAAGAGTGATCAACGCAACAGGCAGCGACTCCACTTATTTAATCGGGATACCGGCAAGGGCATCCAATTTTCAAATCCAAAACCCAAACCTGACCCGGGGGCCGTTGCCGGCCAACCCTCCAAGGTTTCGCCGGTCGTGCTGGCTTTTCCGCGGTCCAACGAATTAAAAATGAACCTGGACCGATTCCTGCCGGATGACGGGGTCATGCGTGTTAGCATTCGAGCTGGGCGATCTAACATGAACGACGACGAATATGCAAGTTTACGTCTGATTTTCAGTGCTCATACCAGTAACAACGCTTCTTTCACTCAAGTCATCAGCAAACAGGACGTTCCGGTCACCGCCTCAATCGAAAATCCTCAATTCATTCACTTTGACATTCCCCTCGCCGACATTCAGCGCAATCCCTTTCGGAAATCAACCATAAAGTTTCCAAGAAGAGATGAGTTCCTACACATTAAAAACATTTCCAATGCCCATGGAAAAGAACCCCTTCAAGTATTGATTGATCGCATTGAAATCAGCGCCCCGTTCTACGAACAATGGCCGCCCAAAACTCATACTCAAATTTTCTTTGAAAACGAAAAAAAAGTAATGAAGAAAACTATGGTCGTGAAATTCTGTCGCGATTCCTCAAACGAGTCTGGCGACGCCCTGTCACTTCCCAGGAAGTCGCCCCGTTCCTGTCACTATTTAAGAATTATCGTCCCCAGTTTTCCAATTTTGAAGCGGCCATGCTACCGGTTCTTGCGACAGCCCTTGCTTCACCGGAGTTTCTTTATGTCACTCAACGAGGACCTGCTGCGTTAGAATCTCCTGACAAAATCAACGACTTCGAATTCGTGACACGACTCTCGATATTTCTGTGGTCAAGTGTTCCGGATGAACAGCTATTGGATCTCGCCGAGAAAGGAACTATTAGGGATCCTAAAATCTTGTCGGCGCAAATCAAACGCCTGCTTACCGACATTCGTTCAAAACGATTCTCAAAAAACTTTGTTCATCAGTGGCTCGGGTTGGACGGCCTCGACAACGCAACGCATATCAGCGAACCCGAATTGCGAGACGCAATGCAGAAAGAACCTATCGCTTTTTTTGAGGAAATACTGAAACACAATCGAAGCATCTTAGACTTCATCCACTCCGATTTCGCCATGGTCAATGAACGCCTTGCCGACCACTACAAGTTCCCGAAAATTCATGGCACACAATTTAGACGAGTACCGATTGAACCTCGGAACCATCGCGGTGGACTGCTCACAGCATCGGCAATCCTTGCCATGAATTCTGACGGCAAGGATTCTCACCCGCTCAAACGGGGCGTTTGGATGCTCGAGCGGATCTTGCACGCCCCCCCGCCTCCACCGCCACCCAATGTCCCGGAAGTCGACCTAACCAATCCGGAAATTCTCAAAATGACTTTAAAGGAACGAATCGCTGATCACCGAAACCATCCGGCCTGCCTATCGTGTCATTCCCGAATCGATCCCTGGGGTATCGCATTTGAAAATTTCGATGCCTTCGGGGTTTATCGAACTCACATCAAGAACAAGCCGGTGGATTCATCCTCAAAACTTTTCAATCAACACACGTTGACCGGGATGAATGGGTTGAAGCGGTACTTGCTGTCAGATCGACAGGACCAATTTGCCCGTGCCATGGTCCACAAAATGACGGCTTATGGACTGGGCAGGACACTGTCTTTCAGCGATCATGCCGCCCTGGATCGTTTGACGGCACAACTGAGACAAAAGGGAGATGGACTGGTTGACTTGCTTAACCTGATCATCAACAGCAAAATATTCAACTCAAGGTAAATGGCATAATCCTACCGCTGGCGATCGTTTATACTGGCGTGTTAACGTGGTTGGCCGTTGCCAAGAGAAATCAGGAACAGATGATGAACGAAAAATCGAATCCGCTTGGTCGTAGAACATTCCTTCAAGGTACCGGGATTGCACTGACTTTACCTTGGTTGGAATCGATTGCAGCGGAAAATCCGACCTCTGGCGAGACTCCGAAACGATTTGTCAGCGTCTATCACCCAGATGGAGTGGGACTTCCGCTTAAATCGGATCCTGCTTGGCAAGATTGGAGCTGGTTTCCTCGGGGCGGCGAAAGGGATTTCAAACTCACAAAAGTACTCGATGTCCTCGAACCCTTAAGGCACGAAATTTCGATCTATTCTGGTTTGTCGCATCCTGCGGTAAGGCGAGTGCATGGCCACTCGAATGCTGACCAATACCTGACCGGTGCAGCAACCGGAGGGCATGGTCCGTACAAAAACTCCATCTCTCTGGATCAAGTCTATGCCCAACACGCCGGAAAATTCACCCGGTTTTCTTCCCTGGTCATGTCAACCAATGGCGGAGTGGGTGGACCCCGGGGTGCACAAACGCAGTCCTTCAATGGTGAAGGACGGCCGATTCCGGCAATGAACACGCCCAAACAAATCTTTGACCTGTTGTTTGTAACCAGTGGGAAGGATGCAGCCGCAAAGCTGGCCAGAAGCAAAAGTGCTTTAGACCTTCTGATTGAGAATACTCGTTCTTTGAGCCGACAACTTTCGGGTCGCGATCGAGAAACACTCAAGCAATATCTTGATGCCGTGCGCGATACTGAAGTCAAGTTGGCAAAGGCCCAAAAATGGATCGACCTACCCATTCCCAAAGTCGATACCAAGAACCTGCATTTAGATGCCGAGCCCAAGGAGGCCAAGCTGTATTTCCAAACCATGTATGAACTGATTTACCTAGCTTTTTTAAGCGATTCGACTCGCGTCGCGACATTTCAATTGGGACGGGAAAATGGCGAAGGTCCACACGATCTTCTATCCAGGGCAGTTGGTTTGGGAAATGCTCACGCGTTGACGCATGCGGTCAAAAAGCCAAACGGTTGGAAAAACCTTGGCACCTATAACCGATATCAGGCTGAGGAGTTTGGTCGTTTTGTTAAAAAGTTAAAGGATACCGCGGAACCCACCGGCGAAGGCAATATGTTGGATAACACGTTTGCAATGCATGGTTCCGCATCCAGCAGTTTCCACCTCTCACGCAACTACCCAATCATTTCAGCGGGCGGGAAAAACCTTGGATTTACCAATGGTCGATACTTGAAATTTGGTAACGGGAATGAAGACAACCAGTCCGGTGCCGGAATTGTTAGCGACGCGGGATGGAGAGGAGAGATCAAAGCTGAAGAGCTTCCATTGGCACGACTCTTTGTCACAATCCTGCAGAGACTTGGAGTTGAGACGGATACATTTTCCGGTTATACCGGCACGCTAGATCGTGTCTAACAAGTGCAATCGCTGGACTTTGGTTCAAAACATTCGCCAGATCCGATGAGAATCGAACTGCAATCGTGCAAAGTAGTTCCCAAGAATTCGCCGAGAGAAACGATAAGATCTTTCTTCAAAGACCGAACTCACAACCGGTCCACTGCCCGGCGTTCAAAAGGGTTTTCACTCGGGTTCAGCAAGTACCCCATACACGGCGGGATCGGGCCATCCGGGTGATTCGGGAACAAGTTCCAGCGGGCATGAAATAAACGCACAACTGCGGGACTGAAGATCGATGGCGAAATAAAACCGCCGCCGCCTTCCCGCAGCAGATTAAAATGGATATGACTCTTCTGTGCGAGTTGCGAGTTCAGAGGCAAAAACATCTTTGCAATCACCTCACCTTTCTTCACTCTTTGCCCTGCCTTCACCATAATGAATTGTTCGTAAAACTTTAGTTCGTCAGGTCGGATAAACGGTTCAATACTGTAGTGAAAGGTAATTGCCGTCTCGCCATCGGCGGCAAATGTGAGCCCGATGCCATACCGTTGATTCGCAACTTGCTTTGCCAGCGCTGGTTCAAACATGGATTTTAATTCAAATGAATAATCGACCCGGGTGATCACCCCATCAGCGACTGCATAGATGGGAGGATAATCGCGGGGTGAAGTAGTCTTTGATTTGGGGGGCAATTTAAAATAAACATGGCCACCGGAATGCGGACGCTCAGCCCTCTTTCCCAGGTAAGGATGCCCCCGGCGAACATCCTTGAGGTCCACTAAAAACCTTGAGGAGGGAGTTTTTTGAAAAGACTGAATCGATGGCAATTCCTTCAGGATCTCCTGACGCTGTCGAGGATTGATTGAAATCGATCGGTTCCCGTTTGTAGAGGAAGCCGTCTGCAATGCCAGTAACGACGGCGCTGGGCTAAGCAACAAAAACAAACAGTGGGAACAAAGAATCACCCAGTCATGCTGGCAACGGTCTGCCCGGGGGCTCCAAGTGTTGCTCGTTACGATTGGCAATCTAGACTGCTTAGAAACCATACCTTTTCCCATAATGACACGCGATTAAAAATCGCTGAATTACCGACCGGACTGAGAAGACTGTTCGCCTTGTGTCGCTTCGGTTGCCGGGAAACGTTGCTCTTCCGGCAGGCTCTTTTTTCACTCAGGCTCTTTGCCCCATCGAGAGATTTTGAGGTCACTCATGAAAAGCGTTATTGAGACCCAGGATTCGTCCCCTTTAATTTAATCCATCTCAACGAACGTCTGAAGTC
>JAZABE010000709.1:0-9087 GCA_036137535.1 Planctomycetota bacterium
ATTTTCTAAAGTTATTTGGGTTATTCTTATTTTTCGCCTCTTCCAATCTTCGAGATTCCTTTAAACATTTTTTCACTCGTGCTTCAGCTCTTTGTCTTTCTTGTCTCATGATTTCTTCGTCTCATAATTTCGTCTTCCTTAATTAATTCCAACATCTCCGGTTCTGCAGTGTGTTGAATAACATCGGCAAGATGGCGATTAGTTTTTCTCTCGTAGCTTGCTCTGTCAAATGCGAATAGCGAGCAACCATCTCTGATGCATCCCAGCCAACCATTTTCATCACCTCTAAATCCGTTAGGCCAAATGCCCAAAAGTTTAGGCAAAGGCATTGTCGCAAAACATGCAAAACAATGTCCAGATGAAGAGAAACAAAATCCACCCGAAGATAGCCTTCCCAGTAAAACGCTCTCCTGAGTTAACCGCCATACTAATACGACCCACTGTGAGGAATCCACCGACGATTAACAAAATCTGAAGCCACAAATCGGTCTGGACAATGCCTCCCTATCACTGACAACTAAGAAATGCCACCACTTTTTACACCATCGTTTACAGAAAACAAAATACTGGAGGGGGGGTGGGTGAAATTACTACAATAAAAGGTCAGGATGTTGTAATTTCGTTGTCTTTGCTCTCAATTTCCAAGGAGTTGGACTGTGTCTTTTTCACCCATTCCCGGCGATAATTCACCGCATTGGTATGTTCGGGTTGATAATTGGGTTAGGGGCGTCCTCTGGGTTAGGGGCGTCCTCGCAGGGCAACCTTTCTGATTCGCCGCAATAGTAATCGACGAAAAACGGCAAGCCTCAAAACAGCCTTCCGCCTCACTTTGCATTCCGACTCAAAGTGGGTGACAATGGCATTGAAGCTACAGAAAACATCTCCAGGATTTTCAACACGTGATTACCAAGAAGAAACGTTGCCCCTGGGTCGCCGGACTGACACTTACGATGGTCACCCTGGGTTCCCTCGGCCTGACTGCTGATGATGGAGGCAAGCATCTGTTCTTGCTTTCTGGCCAGTCCAACATGAGTCGATTTCGAGCCAAGCAATTCTTCACCCCGGCGGTGCAAGCCCTGTACGGCGCCGACCAAGTGATTGTCATCAAGAATGCCAAAGGAGGTCAGCCCATCTCAATGTGGCACAAGGCCTGGTCGTCCGCCAAAGGCGAGAAGCCTGAACAAACCGGACAACTCTACGATGCTTTGATAAAGGAAGTAAAAGAAAAAACTGCCGACGTTCAACTCAAGAGTGTCACATTCATCTGGATGCAAGGTGAAGCCGACGTCAAGGCCGGTCATGTTGATGTTTATGCCAAAAGTTTCAGGGGGATTCTCGGCCAATTGGAAAAAGATCTTCACCGCAAGGATATCAATGTCGTGATCGGTCGGCTAAGTGATTTTGGCTTAAAAAACCGCATCAACCCAAAGTGGGAAGAAATGCGAAAGATACAAATGGCACTGGCCAAAGAGAACCCTCGCGCTTGCTGGGTAGACACCGATGATCTTAACGGTGAAAAACACAGCCTGCATTACGTTAAACCAGAAGGCTACCGGAAACTTGGAGAACGCTATGTCGAAGCCGCCAAAAAACTTATCCAAAATTAAAGCTACCCGATGGCCCTCTGAAAACTCAACCATCTCTGAAAAACCCTCAAACTGCGCCCGCGCCAACCCTTGAACTCCAACTTTGATTTTAAGATGAAACACAACCCAGCCTGTCTGATGGCCCTCTGTTTTCTCTGGTTTGCACCCCTCCCAGCGGCAACGGACCCGCCCAATATTATTTATGTCATGGTGGATGACCTCGGCTACGGCGACCTGGGTTGCTACGGCCAAGAAATCATTCAAACCCCGAATATTGATCGTCTTTCCCGGGAAGGCCTGAAGTTCACCGATCACTATGCCGGACATACCGTCTGTCGCCCTTCGCGGTTAGTACTCCTAACGGGAAAACACAGCGGCAACACCCCCATCCATGGCAACACGAATTACAGCCTTCCCCCTAAAACCCAAACCGTCACCACGCTCCTCAAACAAGCTGGTTACCAAACCGGCGGCGTTGGCAAATGGGCTTTGGGTTCACCCGGATCTCAAGGCGTCCCGACTCTACAGGGATTTGACTACTGGTTTGGTTACCTGGACCAGGGCCGTGCCCACAATTTCTATCCCGCCTACCTGTGGGAAAACAATTCCCGCTTTCCATTGGTCGGAAATGTCGAGGGGCCGAAACGAAACGTCTCAACAGAACGGGTCACCTATTCTCACGATGTGATGCACGATCAAGCCATGGCCTTTATCCGAAAAAACGCAAAACAGCGGTTTTTTCTCCAAGCTCATTACACGATTCCCCACGCCAACAATGAAGGAGGGCGTGCCACCGGTAATGGACAAGAAGTTCCCGATCACGGAATTTATGCCCAAGAAGATTGGCCGGATCCCGAGAAAGGTTTCGCCGCGATGATCACTCGTCTTGACTCTGATATCGGCGAGATGATGGCCTTGTTAAAACAATTGAAGATTGACAACAACACGCTCGTCTTTTTCACTTCGGACAACGGCCCTCATCAGGAAGGTGGGCACAAGATGGAGTTCTTCAACTCCAATGGGGCACTGCGAGGTTACAAACGGGATCTTTACGATGGGGGCATCCGGGTTCCCCTGATTGCCCGGTGGCCTGGAGTCATCCAGGCGGGTGCACAAACCCATCACCCGTCGGCATTCTGGGATTTCCTGCCAACGGCCTGCGAGTTAGCAGGGATCAAGCCACCCAACGATACCGACGGCATTTCTTATGTCCCTACACTCCTGGGAAAACCTCAACCCAAACACGACTACCTGTTTTGGCGTGCTGGTAAAAAATTCGCGGTTCGCAAAGACCAATGGAAAGCAGTCCGAGTGGGGGATCAAAAACCAATAGAGCTTTATGATCTTTCACAAGACATCAGTGAAAAAAACAACCTTGCGGCTGATCATCCCGAACAAATCAGTCAATTCAACGCCATCATCACCAGGCACCGATAGTAACCGGAATCCAACGACCGCACTCATCCAGAGTATTCACTGGATGCCAGCGTTTTCCATGGTTGGACACGGAATTTTGCATATTAAAACCTGCTGTGTCACAATAGATAAAGTTATTTCTGGAAACTGTGTTCGACCGAAATTAAATCAATGCAATACTTCATTAAACGTGGTGAAAAAGTCCAAGGACCTTTTAAACAAGAACAGCTAATCAACTTGTACCAACAAGGAAAGATTCTAGATGCTGATTTAATTAGCCAACAACCCGAAGGCCCTTTTTTCCCTGCAATTGCCGCTGTGAAGAATTTCGAAAAGCCCTCGTCGTCTCCGGACATTCAAATCACACCAAAGTCGATAGCACCAGCAATTCCAACTTCCTCAAGCTACGCTGGTCAGAAAACAAATCCTAGAGAACAAAACAGCAAGAAAATCCAATCAAATCCACCGCTGCTCAGTCTTGTTGACTCTCTCATAGAGATCAAAGAGCTTGAAGTCCCCTCCGAAAAATCCAAAAGTAAGAATGAGACAAACTATGAATACAGCATTTATGCCTTCATAATTTGCACGGCAATCACAATGCTATTCATGATCATCAGTGCACTTGCTGTGGAAAGTTACCAATCGATCTGGTTCGCCATTGCACTTCCCGTGTCTTTAACATGGTTCGTGATTGGAATTTGGGGCATTCGCAAAACAGCTGAACTGGTCAAATCAAACCAAGTGATTATTACGACTGATTTACCTATTGGACTCACCAATCTCAGTTTTCGCATTCTCGGCGGTATCTTGGTTGCCGCCAGCGTCTTTCTTTTTGGGTATCTGATTTATCTGGCAATCCAAATACTTGGGTCTGAAAATGATTCTGGACCGAAACTCGCCGCCCTTTGGCAAACCGTTACGTTTATTGCCCCCCTATTGGCAGGCAGTGCTTACCTCGGCTACCTGTTGTGGCTTCCTGAATCGACGCTTTCACACCCTCAATTGAATTCGATTACCCAAAGTGATGAAACTGCATCCGTCAGCAATGAATTCTGGTCGACTATGATCATTATGACCAAAAACCTCTACTGCAAATTCTCAATGCTTCTGTTGATCTTCGTAACAGTTGCCCTTTTGCTCATCCTTTCATTCTGTACATCGCCGTTGGTTGCAGCCCTACTAATTGATGGCGCCGTGTTTAAACTCCTCCTACCGGCAGCATCTTCACTGACTTTTTTGTTTACTTTTTATTTATCTTTTCTACCTTTAGCCCTTTGGATGCTGAGTGTTGCTGGGGTTTTATCCGTAGAAGTCTCATTGGCAATTTTAGCCTGCGGCCGGCTGGCTACTAAAAACCTGCGGTCGTAACTACGATCGCAACCGGAGTCCAACGACCACACTCATCCAGAGTATTCACTGGATTCCTGCGTTCAGTCTGTTCTCTTTTGGATCACCTAGCCTTGGTGTGTCACCCGCTCACCCAATTGGATAACGCAATGGAAACAGGCTCAACGAATATAGCCCTGCACCCAGCCACGAGAACCTTGCGGAGGGACTCGGTCAGCAATATCCGTCCCGTCGGCTAAGCTAAAACTGATCGCCAATGGGAACCGCCCCTTGGGAGGGTTTTGTGTGTAGGGGCCATGCCCCCAAAACTCACCGTCGGCCACCAGGTCGCAGCGTGTCAATTGACGACCTTGCAGCTCCAACTTCCCCCTCAATTGAGCCCGGTATCCCCGCTTCCCATCGGTAGTTTCCAAGTGAACAGTGCCCAACAGTCTCGAACCGTCAAGGGTGATCTTTAACTGTCGAACCTCCGTCTCTTTCCACATTGGCGGTTCCCCTCGTGTGTTGTCAACCAAATGAAATCGAGCGATGCGGTATTGCAAACTTTGCATCACGTTCCCTTGAGCCAAGGCTTCCTGTTCGGCGGCAGAAATCCAGAGGTTGTCCCGTGAGAGGGCGGATTGAAATATTTTTTCCCGGCCGTCGGTGGTGGGCGGATACCCGCCTAACACCCGTGCTCGGACCCGCACCACACAGGCCCCTTTGGGAAGGCCAACATTGTAACGGGCGTCAAGTTGACCAGGCAAAATCGGGTTTGCGGCCGGCGCCCTGAAATCCTGCAGATGCTTTTGCATCAGCCGTTTTAACTTGTTCGGGTCACGATTGTTGTTGTACAGTAATAACTTTCCGGTTGCCGTGGCAATGTAGAACCCCTGGGTCGTCGCTTTAAAATTGTTCCGCGGTCCTTGTCGTGCAATCTTACGATAGAATTCCCCCTCGGCGTCCTGCTGCCGTCGTTGGTAAGCCTGGTCGATGGCCACGGCAATGAATTGCGTACGCAGCATAGCAACAACCTCAGGGTGGGCAAAAGTCGACGCACGGTCGAGTACTCCGTTATTTCATGTACAGCCCAAAGGGTGTCCATCCATTGCCCAGATAAAGATCGGTTTCCCTTCCTTGATCGCGAGTTGCTGGGACTCAAGTAACGAGGTCTTCCAAGGAATCGTTCGCCACAGTTCATCGGCTGCCGGCTGCAATTGCTGGTGCAATTGGCGAAACCGGTCCTCGCTGAGATCTTCCTTAGTCAAACCAAAGTCAGGCCAAAGGATCGTGACCGTAAATGACAGTACCAAACGATGCAAGAATGACATGGAAATGCTCCAGGAAATAGGATGATCACTTGCGAAGTATTGTACCAAATCTTATCGCAGGCCCCGCCCAGGTGTGGGAAGTCATACCGCAATCGCCTCTCTCAGGTAAACCAAGCGGGCCAACCAATCGTCCCGCGAAACGGACACCCCACTCCACCCCCTCAGTCGCCCCGATTTTTTTCTCCTTCCAACCATCTCAGAATCGTCTTCACGGTTTGGGAATGAATCTTCTTTTGACAATAAAAAGCAAAAGGGAACCAGAGAAAGGGAAACAGCATGCAAGATGCAGCCAGCCAATAGTTCCCTGGAAACGCTTTTTGAATTCCATAAGAGAACAGGTACAGGGGACCCAACATCCAGGCAAAAAAACAGAAAGCAACCAGACAAAATTGCAACCGATTTTTGAGATTCATTTTGTTTAACTCGAGAAAACGCTATGGACACCCCTAACTCAACGGGATCGTTGAACCCATAGCCCTCGCAGCGCATTGGCAGCAACAAGAATCGCCGTACCCGCAATCAACATGCGAGGCGATACAAAAAAGGCCAGTGACAAACAAGCAGCAAAACCAAGCCACGCCAGGATCTTTGGAAAACACCTTTCCTCTGCAGACAAACGAGTTGCAGCCAGGTTGGTGATTGCATAGTAAACCAACACGGTAAACGCACTTAACGACCAGGTCATTTTAACATCCCCGATCAATGTCAGGGCCGCGATCCAAACACCCGTGACCACTACGGAATTGGTCGGAGACGAACTCCCGGAATTGACTTTACCCAGGAAAGCTGGCAAATCCCCCTCTCGACCCATCGCAAACCAGACACGCGACAAACCCATTACCAGGTTTAACAGCACACCCAGCATCGCGGTCACCGCGCCGACCGCAATTCCCGCAACCACCCAGGAAACGTTGAAGCTCTCGGCGACCGCTTTCAAGCTCAGCCACTGACCGGCACCGATTTCAGGACTGAGAACACCTGCCACGACAACAACCAATCCAATCAGCGTGTACAGCAGGCCAGAAATCACCAAGGTGAGGATGATCGCCCGGGGAATGTTTTTTTCCGGCATCGTAATTTCTTCACCCAGTGTCGCGATTCGACCGTACCCAGTAAAGGCAACAAACATCAGCGCACAACATTCAAGAAAGTGAATACTGGAGACCATTGCACCGTCGCCTGACCATTTCAACTGCTGAAAAACATTTCCGTGCAGCCCCGCAAGGATTCCGGTTACAATCAGGGCCAGTAAACAGGCCAAGGTCAAGCTCACGATCCCAATATTCATCCCGTTAGATCGCTTCATCCCGCCAGCCACTAATCCGGTCACAGCCAGCACAAGCAACAACGGCAGAACCACTCTGGCCACTTCCGATTCAAAACCGGTCAGTTCTAGAAGATAACCCGAACACCCCAAGGCCGCCGTCGCAGCAGAGGCCGATTTGGCTACCAAGAATAGAATCCCCGCCGAAAAACCTAGCGACGGCGTTAACCACCGGTAACCATAGGCGTACGTCCCTCCGCTGACCGGATGGTTGGCTGCCAGTTGAGCCGAACTGAGTCCGTTCAGTGTCGCGACCCCGGCTGCCACGAGGATTGCTGGTAAAACCAGGACCCCCGCAACAGAAAAACCAACCCCAATGCTGACAAACACACCGGTGCCCACGATCGAGCCCAGCCCCATCATCACAGCACCCCAAATACCAACCTGGCGTTCCAAGATTCCGTCGTTCAACCGTTGTCACCAATGGTGTTCATCAATTTCAATGCATTACCTCTTTTGGTAACAAAAAAAAGCCAAACGGCCTACTCAATTTCGTCGATTTACGGCAAAATAGCGATCAAATCATTCAACGTCCAACGATCCTGGGTTCCAGGAAATTCACCAGCCATCAAAACATTAACCGACAACCAGAATCTTGTGTCAGGAGCATCATGCTAATCCAAACCACTCAAAAACTCTTTTTGTTAGCAATGCTCGCCGGACTTACCACATTGCAGGTCGCTTGCAACAATACCAACACCGCTCAACCGAATACGGCTCAGCCCAATACTGCCCCCACAGAAACGACTAAATCAGAAACGACTAAATCAGAAACGACTAAATCAACGACCACAGATGCCGCCCAGGATCAAAACATTATCGATGCTCATATCGCTGCTGTCGGTGGATCCACAGCCATCAAAAAAATCAAAACCATTACAAAGTCCTGGGCAGTCTCAACCACCGCTCCCACGGGCAATGGCAACGGAACCAGCAATGAGATGTTTGACCTGGTTGCGGAGCGGGGACGAATCGACTTGGACCTGGGCGTCTACAAGGAATCCAAGGGTTGGAGCGGTCAAAAAGGATGGAAGCAAAGTACTTTTGAAACCCTACGCGATCTTACCGCCGATGAACTGGGACTCGACAAAATTGCCGGACCCATCAGCCTGATTTTCACCATTAAAGACATTTTTGGCAGCGTGGCTTTTTTGCCACCAACCAAAGCCAAATTCAACGGCCAGGATTGTGTCAAAGTCAAAATCGTCGAAAGTCCGCTTGAGTTGTACGTCAATGGAAAAACAAAACTATTAGAGGGGATCGAAGTCCCAAGTTTAATGAAGCTCACGTTCTCCAATTACCAAGAATCCAATGGCGTCCAAGTCGCTCACAACACCAAGGTCGAAATTACTGCTTTGAATACGACGGTCCTGTCTGAGCTCAAAAAATTTACCGTCAATGAAAAACTGGATGAAGTCAAATTTTCAAAGCCGGCGAACAAAAATGCTGCTCCCAAGGGCGATTTTTAGAACGATGATACCGCAACTGCTTTCTGCTGGCCCGGCAGACACTTGCCCATTTTCCACCGGTTACCTTGATTGGAGTTCTCGGTCCGCGGGAGTGGCGGTTTGAATGTCGACCTGGTCGCGCTCCCTTGTCAGCCTATTTCAGTTTCGAAAAATCGGTCGGCCGCAACAGCAGGCTCTCCGGTTTTTCCCTGAGCAGCTTCGCTTCACCGGATATTGATTCCATTTCCTGCCAAGCCGGATCCCGGGAACGTTGTTCCCGGTTCTTGCTCGCCTCTTCCCAATCCTGGTAATAAAGCAGGGCCAGAAACGCATTGCTGGATTCCGGTGAATCGAACGCAGTCCATGATCCCAGGCAAGCCATCGACTCCGATTTCAATGACAGTTCAGATTGCTTGGAAAACTTTGCCGCGAATTGCTCCAGTTTTCCGTCAATCGCTTGATAGGTTCGCAACTCAAAAACCCTTTCTAGCTTTTCCTGCCGAGGCTTCATTATTTTGGCAAACGACACCTCGTTGAGAAAGAGACTTTCCGGGCTCTTGATCAATAGACGTTGAAACTGGGGCCGGTCAAGGACAGTTTTCCACTCGGGATCGGTGGAAAACTGGACCCAGTTCTTCCAGGCATCGTAACGTGAG
>JAZABE010000710.1:0-3708 GCA_036137535.1 Planctomycetota bacterium
GAAGGTGCGAGCGCCATGATTTATTATGGACTACCTGCGCCTTGGGCTCTGGAAAGCGAAGAAATGATCATCAATGAGGTCAAACGCCAATTAAAACCGCCCAACCCGGAATCACCTTCAATCCAATCCCATAAGAGGCGAAAACAATTGAACCGATGACCCTTGGAATTGCTGGGTGGAGCTGAAACTCACTGAAGGCTGGCCTATGGAAACCGGTTTTGCCTCAATTACTCGATATTTACCGATTTCGCGTCTCAACGTAAATACGCATTCTCAAAGGGTCGATTTAACTGGTACAATGAGAACATAGCGAACCCGGACCCTTGAGCTCCAAATCGACTTGCTGAATTCCATCTCCCTCAACGACTTTCGTGAGGCTTTTGGTTTATAATCGGACTTGGTCTATTTAACTGGTGAATCATCATGCGTTTTGTTATTTCCACTGTCCTGCTCCTTTTTTACATCACCTCAACTGCAGCGGCCCAGCCACCTTGGGTAAGGGGTGACCGCGATCAAGATCGTGGCCGGGGTGGCGATGACCGTGGAAGGTACGACCGAAGTTCCCGCTATGGTAGCGACCGGGAAGGCAGCTCTCGAGGCAGTGACTGGATGTCGCGGATCGATCCTTCGTCAATGCTCCGTCGAGCTGACAAGAACGGTGATGGACGAATTGATCCCAACGAAATCGACGAACGTTACCGGGGTTTTGCTGGTCGAATGTTGGAGCAGTATGGGTTTGATCCCAAGAAACCAATCAGCTTGGACGCTCTGTCGAAAAAATACCAAGAACGTCGCAAGGGCGAAGAAAAAAAAGAGGACAAAGAGGAAGACGTCTCAAAGACTTTTGGCATACCTGGGTTTAATGATGTCGATGCGGGTCTACCGCCCCTGGTTCCTGATTTCTTTCTTGATCCCAACAGCCCGGTCTTGTTGGCAGGGTCTATCGAGACCCGCTACGAGAAATCGATCTTGGATCAGGTTAACCGAACACTCCGTTACTATGATCGCAACAAGGACGGTGTCCTGGACAACGAAGAAATTCGACGGGGCCGATTTAACAGCCCTCCCGTAGAAGAGTCCGATTTGGACCGGGATGGAAAATTAAGCAAGATCGAACTGGCCGAACGTTATGTTTCCCGGTCTGGAGGAAAAGGCCGAGTTGAATCCGGCACAAAGAAATCGTCCAGCAGTTCCAGCAGTAGCGATCGGGCGAGTCGTTGGGAACGTTACCGTAAAGAAAGGGAAGAGCAAGCCAAGAAATCGGCTGAAAAGAGCAAGTCTTCCAAAAGCACTTCCTCCCGTTCGAGCAGTTCCCGTTCCAGTTCCAGTTCGTCGTCCCGAGACGATAAGATTGTCTCCTACGCCAAGTCGATTCTATCCAAGTACGACAAGAACGAAGACAAAATCCTGGATCGAAAAGAAGCCGAAGGTATCCGTTCGCTGCCATCTGGAGCCGACAAGAACAAGGACGGGAAAATCTCGCTTGAAGAGTTGATTGCCGGTTTCGGTGGCAAATCCTCATCGTCTTCACGGGAATCGGCCTCAAGAAGAAGGAGCAGTTCCAGCAATCCTTACATCGTCAAAAGTGGATTGGACCGTTCCAACGAGGCCGATCGGGATTTTCAGGAATTAGATAAGAATGTCGACGGCCTGATCCAAATGCACGAATTCTCTCGATCCTGGAGTGATGAAGTTGGCCAAAACTTCATCAAGCTTGACCAGGACAATAACGGGGTTGTGACCATCTCTGAATGGTCCAAAGGGGGAGGGCTCAAGTCTTCGCGATCGAGTTCATCCCGATCTTCTAGGAGTCAGTCACGCGGTGATTAGGCTGCTTTTTGAGGTTGACGTCTAACGCCCTGGCATCGGCGAAACCCGTTTTTTACCCTGCCGGACTGGCAGGATAGGGCCGTTGCAATGCAGATGTTTTGGATTAACCTTTTTTTCGAAGCTTGGCCCATTCGTCTTTGAGTGAAACGGTCCGGTTAAATACCAATTGGTGATCCTTTGAATCCTGGTCAACCGAGAAGTAGCCCATCCGCTCAAACTGGAAGCCTTCACCAACTTTGGAGTTCAACAAGCTTGGTTCAACCTTGCAATGGGAAAGAACTCTTTTGGAATCAGGGTTGATGAATTGAAGCCAGTCTTGGCCGGAATCGATTTCTGCCGGATTTTCAACGGTCAAAAGGTGTTCGTAGAGTCTCACCTCGGCATCGACTGAGTCTTCTGCGCTGACCCAATGGATTGTGGCTTTGACTTTGCGACCGTCCGGTGCCTTGCCCCCGGCAGTTTCCGGGTCATAGGTGCATCGTAGTTCAATGATTTCACCCTGATCATCCTTGATGACTTCCTGGCAGGTCAGAAAGTAGGCGTAACGCAGACGGACCTCTCGCCCCGGGGCAAGTCGGAAAAACTTCTTGGGGGGATCTTCCATGAAATCGTCACGGTCAATATAGATTTCACGGCCAAATTTGATTTTTCGGGTCCCCGCATCCGGATCTTCAGGGTTATTGACGGCGTCCCTCTCTTCCGAAGTTCCTTCGGGGTAGTTTTCAATGATGACCTTGATCGGGTTGAGAACCGCGAATCGACGAAGTGCAATTTTGTTGAGATGTTCTCGGATGCTCTGTTCCAGCAACGCAATTTCAGTCAAGCTGTTGGCCTTGGTCACTCCCACGCGACTGCAGAAGTTTCTGATCGATTCTGCCGTGTAACCTTTGCGTCGGAAACCAGATAACGTTGGCATTCGAGGGTCGTCCCAACCGTTGACATGGCCACCCTCGACTAATTGAAGCAGTTTGCGTTTGCTCGTCAGGGTGTGAGTCAGGGATAAGCGAGCAAATTCTATTTGTTGCGGGTGGAAAATTTCCAGTTCATTTAGGCACCAGTCATAGAGTGGTCTATGGTTCTCGAACTCGAGTGTGCAGATTGAATGCGTGATCCCTTCAATCGAATCACTTTGTCCGTGGGTAAAGTCATACATCGGATAAATGCACCATCGATCACCCGTCCGATGGTGGTGAGCATGACGGACCCGGTATAACGTTGGGTCTCGCATGTTCATGTTGCTGGACGCCATGTCGATCTTGGCGCGCAAGGTAGCTTCACCATCCTTGAAGTGCCCGTTTTTCATTTTTTCAAACAGCTGGAGGTTTTCATCGACGGACCGGCTGCGATAAGGGCTATTCTTTCCCGGTTCGTTCCATTTCCCGCGGTACTCGCTGACTTTTTCTGCCGGCAGTTCACAGACGTAAGCTTTTTCTTTCTTGATTAACTGGACGGCCCATTCGTAAAGTTGGTCAAAGTAGTTGGATGCGAACAGCACTTGATCTTTCCATTCAAACCCGAGCCATTGGACATCCTTCTTGATGGATTCGACGTATTCCGTATCTTCTGCTTCTGGGTTGGTGTCGTCGAACCTTAGGTTGCATTCTCCGCCGTAGTCCTGGGCAATGCCGAAGTTCAGGCAGATAGATTTGGCGTGACCAATATGCAGGTAACCGTTGGGTTCGGGAGGAAAACGAGTATGAACTCGTCCACCGTGTTTACCCGACTGGTTGTCATCGTTGATGATCTGTCTGATGAAGTCGACCGTTTTTTTTTCGTTCATGGATGGAGTTAATGGTTTGATGGACTAAAGGGGGAATCGAATCGTGTGGGCGAAACCAGGGTGGAACAATGGATTACCGATCCGCGACTGCTTGATCA
>JAZABE010000711.1:0-7786 GCA_036137535.1 Planctomycetota bacterium
CTGCACTTGAGGCCGCGTTTCCACTACTGGCGCCGGTTGAGTTTGGACTCAAAGTCCTAGCTTGCTTGGCAAGTCGTTCAAATTCTGCGGCATCTTTTCCTTTTTGATTATCCCGCAACAGCTTGAGAATATAATCCTGATCTTTCTTGGAAAGATCATTGGGTTTGACGCGAACCGTTTTTCGTTTATTGTCCTTTAAATAAACGACTCCTTCTCGGTATCTTAGGAACCTTGCTGTGATTTCATGACCGTCTGCCGAGGTCCAAAAACGCAATTCTCCAAAAATCTCCTGGGCTGTTTTTTCTGGTGCCGAATTTTCCTGGACCGTTTTATCCTGTGCGGTAATTCTGGAATCAAGATCCAGGAGACCAAAACACAGTACTGCAATAAAAAGGACCATTGTGATTAAACTAAAAAAGACTCTTTTCATCTCTTTTCACCAGCTAAATTGAATAAGTCAATGAGCTTCCAATTTGATTTTGTGGTTTACACTGATAACTTGAAGGACGCTTCCAACCGCGTTGAGCCACTTGTCCGTTACGAGGCGGTTCCACCCCCACTACTCTGTTTTGCGGTTGAAGGTATTGCCATCAAGTTTTAATCGGTTCCAATTTGGTCAAAGCCAAGTAGAGTACGTGTTTTCCTGAAAAAACGGCCAAACTGAATGCAAAAGTTGCCAAAACAACGGATTGTCCTGCTCGGAATGGGGCACACCAACGTCCACATTGCGAGAATGTGGCGAATGCAACCAATTCCTCGGACGGAATTAGTCTGTATTTCCGATTCGCTCATTGCATCGTATTCCGGCATGGTCCCTGGAGTGCTCGCTGGTGATTATGAACCCGAGGCAATGAACATTGATTTGGTTCGCTACTGTAAGTCCGTTGGCGGTTGGTTGATCAACGATCCGGTCAAGCAGATCGATTTCGACAGTCGATCGATCCGATTCGATAACCGTCCACCCCTCTCATTTGATCTACTGTCGATTGGGATCGGTTCAAGACCCGCCAAACCGGTCATTCAAGAAAATCTTCAAAATGTTCTATCGATCAAGCCCATGCAAACTTTTTTGCCACGGCTTGAACAGGCAGTCCAACAGCTCAAAGCAGACAACAAGAGAACTTTGAAGGTTTTTGTCGTCGGCGGAGGAATCGGGGGAATCGAAATTGCATTTTGTCTTCCAGGATTTCTCCGGAGTCGGGGTTTCGAGGCAAGCGAAATTTCGATGATCAGTTCTGGGAAATCGCTTTCTCCGGGTGTGTCCAAGGCAACACTATCCAGAATCCAGACCGTGCTGGCAAAGAAAAAAATTTCAGTGATCGAGGGAGTCCGTGTTAACTCCGTTAGTGATCGAACGCTTGAACTCTCGGATAATACTTCGGTTGAATATGACCTGGTCTTGTTGACCACTTCGGCCATCGCCCCTGAACTTTTTGAACAACTGTCTATTACCAAGGATGAAAAAGGGTTTATTGTCACACGTCCAACGCTCCAGTCGGTGGACTATGATTCCGTTTTCGTGGTAGGTGATTCAGGAACGCTTAAAGATCATCCGACTCCTAAAGCGGGAGTTTTTGCTGTCCGCCAAGGTCCGGTGCTCTGGGAGAACATCAATCGCTCCTTGGATCACAGACCATTGATTGAATACAAGCCACAACGGAATTTTCTCAAGTTGTTGAATACGGGTGATGGAAAGGCAATTGTGGAATACAAAGGCTTTTCGTTTTGGAACCGTTGGATGGGATGGCTGAAGAACCGAGTCGATACCCGCTTCATTGAAAAATATCAGGATTACCGCCCGGCGATAATGGCAAGCCAAGATTTCCATCAGGAAACTGAAATGAGGTGCTTGGGTTGTGGTGGCAAGATCGGGGGGTCTCTCCTTGCCCGTGTTCTCAATCGGTTGGAAGTTAAAGAATCAGATGATGTCGTGGTCGGTCTTTCCAACCCAGACGACTGCGCTGTCATTAAGACGGAAAAAAAATCTGTGGTTGTGACCACAGATTTTTTTGCGGCACCGGTTGACGATCCTTTCCTTGCCGGCCGGATTGCTGCCTTGAATTCTTTGAGCGACGTCTTTGTGATGGGTGCGGATCCGCAAGCGGCATTGGCAATCATTACGCTTCCCTACGGGCGAGAGAAAAATCAAGAAGAACTGCTGTTCCAGGTGTTATCGGGTAGCCTGCAGGAGTTTGATAAATGCGGTACTTCGTTGGTGGGTGGGCACACGATCGAGGGTTCCCAATTGACCGTGGGTTACACTATCTTGGCTAAACCCTCCGGCGACTTAGGCAATTATACAAAGGCTGAGTTGAAGGATGGAGATCACCTTATTTTGACCAAGCCAATTGGGTCGGGGGCTGTTCTGGCGGCATCAGCCAACGCAGCATGCGGCTACAGGACTTTTGAGTCTCTGGTGAAGACGATGACCCAAAGTAACCGCACCGCGGCAACCATTGCCCGGGAAATGGGTGTGCGGGCGATGACCGATGTGACTGGTTTTGGTTTGGCAGGCCATTTGTTGGAAATGCTCAAGGCAAGTTGCTTGGTTGCGGAGGTTACCACGAGCATGATCCCGCTGATCGAAGGGGCTCAAGAATTATTCGAACAAGGAATCGAAAGCACTTTGGCGCCGGCCAATCGGGATGCCGAGATTGCCATTTCAGTCAGTGACGCCCTCCGTAAAACTGCCCGTTACAGGGCGATGTTCGATCCGCAAACCTGTGGAGGAGTTCTCATGGGGGCTCCTGGGCCTGTCGTTGCGGAACTTCTCGATCGCCTAAGATCTACCGGTCATCACGATGTTGCTGAAATCGGGCGGGTGCGAATCCAGTCGGAAAATGACTACTTGATCTGCCTGAAGTGAATGCGCCTAAAATTTTTTCGGGATTAGCCTAGTGCGATTTAGCTTCGGATGGCCCCACCCCGGGAACATGTGTATCCTATAAAAATGAGTGATCAATCGGCCCCAACAAGAATCGACCAGTTTACCTTTCTGGAAAATGTAGCGGCGGAGGTGGTCCAGGACCGAAACCGGAGGCGGCCCGACCGACGGGGTCGAAAAATCCTGCTTCCCCTCGTTCTTTTTATGGCAACTTGTCTTTCGACTTTTTTTGTCGGCTGCTGTCAATGGTCTCCGGAGCGAGCGATCCTGACGTCTCTGATGGACTTGGAAGGTGATCTAACACTGGTCCGCCGGATGGTTTTGGAAAATTGGGGACAGGGGCTGCTGTTCATGGTGTGCTTGATGGGCATTCTGTTTGCCCATGAAATGGGACACTTTGTAGGAACCTTGATCTACAAAATTCCGGCCTCGTTTCCGATTTTTTTGCCGTTTCCCTTAAGCCCATTGGGCACTTTTGGTGCTGTGATCGCCATGCAAGCCAACCGGGCGGACCGGAAAGGGATTTTTGATGTGGGGATTGCGGGGCCTCTAGCAGGCCTGATCGTTGCGATTCCTCTTCTGTTTGCGGGAATTCAACAACTAGATTTATCCTCGGAACCCAGTACTGGGTTTGGTTTTGAGAGTCCTCTCCTAGTCAAATGGATGATGCAGTGGTACGAGGTTCCTGGCGCTGCTGAACAGCAATATGTGGTCTGGTGTAATCAGCTCAATCCTTGTTTTGCTGCGTCCTGGTTCGGACTGATCATGACCGCGATTAACATGTTTCCCATTGGACAACTGGATGGGGGGCACACAACTTACACCCTGTTCGGGAAAGCATCCTACTGGATTGCCCGGGGAACCTTGGTTTTGGGCATTGCCTTTATTGTCTATCTACAGACCCCAACCTTGGCGATTATGATCTTGTTGCTGTTGCTGGTGGGGCCTGATCATCCCCCAACGACGGATGATACCGTGAAGCTGGGATTAGTACGGCAGGTTATTGGGGTCAGTTCTTTGTTGATCCCGGTTCTGTGTTTTCCGCCACTGATTTTTCGCCTGGCCTGATTCCTAACTGGACAGTGCGATTGTTATTTTCGGTGGCAAGGGGCCTCATTGTTGGCAGTACTGTTTACGGCCAAACCGTGGGAAAACAAGGCATTGGGAAATCTAAGGGGGCACAAAATCAGTTTTTTGGTGCCGGATACGGGACCTTGTGTTTTGTGAACGTTGATCCTGAAGTAACCTAGGGTTCTGGAATTAGATCTCACTCGGTTTTTTGGCAACCATTGAAACACTCGATCGAATTTGAAAAATGTGGGCCTTATGCCGATTCAATGACCAAGGCGGTCGAAACTTGCGTGCATTGCGGTTTTTGTTTGCCGGCTTGTCCAACTTACAACGAACTCGGACAAGAAGCTGATTCACCTCGCGGTCGAATTTTGCTGATGAAGCAAGTCTTGGAAGGCGATTTGCAGCCCGAAAACATTTCAACTCATATGGATCGTTGTCTGGGGTGTCTTGCCTGTGAAACCGCTTGCCCGTCCGGAGTGAAATACCGTGATCTGGTGAGCCCTTACCGATCGGTGACCGCGAGCAAAAAAACATTCTGGGAGCAATGGCGTGACAGAATTATAGCATTGACCCTGCCCTATCCTCGGAGATTTCGTTGGGCATTAATCCTGGGCAAGTTAAGCAGTTTTTTGCAGTTTCTCCTGCCCAAGGCATTTCGACCGATGACGGATTTAATTCCTGACACGCTTCCCCGATCGATTCGGCTGAAGGAAGAGTACTTGGCCAAAGGTCAAAGCCATTGCCGGGTTGTGTTGCTTGCAGGATGTGCACAGCAAGTCTTGGCACCGGGGATCAATCTTGAGACCATTAAGCTCTTGAATTATTGCGGGGCAGATGTGTTGGTTCCCAAAAATCAGGCCTGTTGCGGTGCGTTAGCTTGGCACAACGGAGATGCGAAACAGGCAAGAGGTTTGGCTGTAAAGAATTTTGAGTTGTTTCCAGGGGAAATCCAGTGGATTGTTACCAATGCTGCCGGTTGTGGTTCGGGAATGAAAGAATATGAACTTCTGTTTCAAGGAACCGACTCTCAGTTCAGAGCAAAAGAAATTGCATCCAAGACCGTTGACGTTGCGGTTTTGCTTTCCAAACTCGGCCTGGGTGAAAAACTGAAAAATCTGATGGGAGTGGTTGCTGGAGCCACAGAGACAAAAGTTGCTTACCATGATGCTTGTCATTTATCCAATGGTCAAAATGTTCGTTCCGAACCCAGATCGCTGCTGAGATCGCTACCCGGTGTGCAGTTGTGTGAGCTGCCGGGAATCGAAGTTTGTTGTGGTTCGGCCGGCACTTTTAACATTGACCAGCCCCAGATTGCTTATGAACTTGGTCGCCAAAAAGCGGAGGCGATCATCGCAACGGGTGCAGAATACCTCGTGACTGGAAATATCGGTTGTATTGTGCAAATCCAGCGGCACCTCCAAGAGCAGGGTAGCCAAATCAAGGTTCTGCACCTGGTAGAATTCCTTTCCCAGCGAGTCTTTGACATTGCCAACTTTGACGCTTCTTGAAGGGTTCATGGGATTTTAGGCAACTTTGAAATTTCCGGTTCAGGGACGCTGACGCAAAAAAATTCCCGACTCCCGGTGCGAAGGGTAGCTACGGCGGTGGGGAGCTGTCAACCGAAAGAAATGAATGAAACCACCTGAAACCGGATGTCAGCAAGAGGCGTTAGCTACTGTGGGAAATGAGCTTTGCATTCCCCGACTGAGACTTCCGAGTTCAAGTCGACAATGTGTCGAACGTTTCCCGATCTTGGGGTAGGAATGGCGAAACCTGCAGGGAATTTTGACTGGGAATTGAATTCTGAATAAAACGTTCTTCGGTATGAGACTGTCCAATTCCGCTGAGGTCTTCTGCAGGGCTTGGATCGAAGAACATTAAATTGAACTCAAAAAAGTTGGCGTCGTACCCCAAATGACCTGATTCATGATACAAAAAATGAAAATGGCTTCTGAATGAATCAGAAGCCTGGGAAAATATTCCTTTGAGTGCCGTTCAGATAGGCAAACGATTGACACCCCGAATGAACCTTGATCCCCAAAACGACGCCGACTGGTCTGAAATCGCTGCACTTTGGAAGATTCAAAGGGGGACCTGTTACCTGAATCATGGATCATTTGGGATTTCACCCGAGCCTGTTCGCCAATACCGCGACCATTGGACGGAGCGACTCGAATTGCAGCCGATGGATTTTTACCTTCGGCAACTGGAGCCGGAATTTCATGCCACCCGGCAAGTATTAGCCCAATTTGTTGGGTCTGATCCGGACCGTCTGGTGTTTGTTGAAAATTCAACTTACGGAATGAACGTTGTTGCCAAAAGTGTTTCTTTGTCCAGCGGCGATGAAGTTGTGCTGACGAGTCACGAATATGGCGCGGTCAAGAGAATTTGGGAACGCAAGTGCCGGGAGACTGGAGCCAGGCTGAAAATTGCAGAGATCAAGGTGCCGTTTCGGGGAGATTCGGAAATTTTGGACTCGATTCTTGATGAATTGACGTCCCGAACCAAACTGTTGGTGGTTAGTCATGTCACCTCGGGAACGGGGACGATTTTTCCTGTGAAGCAAATTTGTGATCGGGTGCGAAGCGAAGGTGTGTCAGTTTGTATCGACGGCCCACACGCACCGGCTCAGGTGGATTTAAACATCACAGATTTGGGGTGTGATTTTTACACGGCCAGTTGTCACAAGTGGATGTGTGCCCCGCTAGGGTCTGGGTTCTTATACGTGGACCCGAAGTGGACTACGAAACTTGAGCCCATTGTATTGAGTTGGGGAAGACTGAATCCGAATCAGCCGCAGTTTTGGGATGAAGAATTTATCTGGATGGGAACAAGGGATCCAAGCCCCTTTTTTTCCATCCGAAAAGCAATTGAGGTCATGGAGGAAATTGGTTTTGAATCTTTTCGAAGTCGGACACATTGGTTGGCGGAGAGAGCGTTGGAACAGCTTTGTGAAATGTTTCAGACGGCACCTTTCTACCCAGTAGGGGGAGATTCTCAGCGAAAATGGTTTGGGTCGATGTGTGAGTTGCCACTCCCAAGGCGGATTTCAGAATCGGAGAAACGCAGCTTGCAGGAACGGCTCTGGAAGAATCACCAGATCGAGGTGCCGGTTTTTGAATATGAAAACCAGATGATGTTACGAGTTTCCTACCACTTGTATAATTCGACCCGGGATACCCGAAAACTGGTCCAAGCGCTGCAAGCAGAAAGTTGTTTCGCTTAGGCAAACAGCGGGTGGTCATTTTCCTAGTGTTGATCTCGCAGAATCCGGTTGACGGTCGACATCCGGGGAACTTTGACGGCGACCGGTTGCATGTCAAAAGCAATTTTGGGGAGTTCTGGAAGGGAACGCGGCTGCAACAGGCCCTGCAGGCCCGGGATTTTGGCGTCGTAGGCCTTGTACATGTCGATCACTTTTAGCACAGACGGGTTGATTTCTTGTTTCCCGTCTCGCCGGGGTGTCCCTACCCATTCGAAAGAGCCCACGCAGACATAGCTTTCGTGGCGGTCATGAAACTCATAAGCTTCAATTCCCCGCTTGCGGAGCGCGTTGCAAAGTTTGCTTGCCTTAGCGGCTGCTTCGGCTAGTTTGCTTTTGAGCCCGCCCCCGAGCATTTTTGAGAGGTTGAATTCTTTTTTCTTCTCTTCGATCTCTTTTAGATTAAAACTAATATCCCCACGAAAAGTAGCGACACGGACCGAGTAGAGATTGGGGCAATCCAGCAAACTGTTTCTGACATTTTTGTTGAGATTCAATATGAAGTGATCGACACCATCACCCTGAAAATATTCCTCAGGCAAGGTTGGGTTGGGAATCATGAACGC
>JAZABE010000712.1:0-27459 GCA_036137535.1 Planctomycetota bacterium
GAATTCACCTCGTTAAAAACGGGCAACGTGGTAAGGACACGACTCATGGTTCAGAATTCAGGTTAATGGTTCAGAATGGCCTCAAGCTCAGGAGACCACAATAATGGTTAGGATTCCATTTTAAGTTGTGTCAGGAAATGGTCAACTCGCAAAATCCAGCGTTAGAATTTGTTCTGCCAGTTCCCCGGGGTTGATTCAACGGGTTGATTCAACACAGAGACCGTCGATCAACATCGCCACATCACCGGACATATTGAATCGGATCGCTTTCTCGATGGCTGGCATGAATCGAGAGGTCTGAAAATTCAATGGCCAACTTCTCTGCAAGTATTTCTATTGCAAACCGTTCGCTGCCGTAATGGCCCAGCAGGAAAAGTGAAACCCCCAGCGCAGTCGCTTCGAGGCAAGTGTGGAAGTTTGTCTCGCCGGTGATAAACGCATCGCAACCAGCTTGCGATGCCGCAGAAATCAATTGGCCCGCAGATCCACAGGCCACGGCCACTCTCGAGACCACTGAATCCAGGTCGCCGCAAAACTTGACCAAGGGCACTCCAAACTGGTCTTTTAGTTCATGGCAAAACTGCCGGCACTTTTTGGCCGTGGAAAAACTTCCTATTCGGCCAGTCCCTATGAATTCACCTTTCTTCAAGTCTGTGGTTGCCCATCCCGCGATCGGCTGGATGGGCCGAACGGTCTCCAGCTGGATTTTTTCTGCAATCAGCTGGTTGATTCCTTCCGCCGTTGAATCAAACGCTGTATGTGGGCTGTACACGGCAATGCGATTTTCAATTAGCTTCAGGATAAGCTGGCCAGAGATCGTGTCGGTCGTAATTTTTTTCAGAGACCGAAATGGTAGTGGGTGGTGTGAGACCACTAAATCGACCTTAGTCGAGATGGCTTCTTCCACGACTTCGGGCGTAATGGTCAGGCTCGTCATGATTCTTGATACATCTCGGTCCCGATCGCCAAGCAATAGCCCAACATTATCCCACTCCTCCGCGAGATCCAACGGCGCCAAGGCCTCCAGAAAGTTGATCACAGAAGCTAATTGAGTTGTATCGCTCATTCGCAGAGAGGGTCCGGCTAAGACAACCTGCTAACCGAACCTTGAAATCCTAAGGAAAAACATATCGTAAAAAATTCCGCACAACCTCTCCCGGAACATAGGCAACCGGTTGCCCGATAATTCCCTGTCCCAGGTGGGTCCCGTACGGCATCGACCGCAAAGGAATCATGGGAACCCAGGTGTCTCCAACGGCGGACGGGTTAAAACCATAGCCTGGATTCGGGTAAGGATTCCCGTTGTATTGAGGATAGGTTCTTAGCGCATTAGGATTCGCGTTGAGCTGAGGAGTGACAAATTGAGTTTGTGTGTAAACCGGATTGCAACAATTGGTTAACGTCGACACCGGACTCACCAACGTGTTGGAGGCCGGCCGCCAAGGCATCGCATTGGATACAGCCGGGTTAATTCCTGCAGTGTTGGAAGGCACTGATCGGTAGGCTTGGGCTGGAGAGTGAGCCGCTTCCGGGCCCGTGGATCCAAAAAACGCAGCTGGAGCGGCAAAACCCCGCAGATTGGTTTGGTGAACAGCGGTTGAATTCGCTGATGATCGAGAAGGAACCCCCTGCACAAATGGATCGGGTATCGGCCGCAATGCCGATGCGTTTGCTTTCGGTGACTCGGCATTCGGTAGCCTGGGATCACCGGAAACCATTTCCGAGTTCAGAGATCGAACCCTAGTTCCGTTCGGTGTCAGGCTCACTCCGGACTTTTCCGCCACGAATACGACAGCTTTGACGTTCTCACTCCGGTCACGATCACCTTGACGAATTCCACTGACCCGAATTGGAGAATTGCTTTGGACCCAATCCGAAGGGTCGACAAACGTATCGCCGACTATTTGACATTGGCCGTCTCCCCAAAAACTGCCCCAAACCGTTGCAATGATCACCAAGGTATTCCAAGACGCGAAACCAGGTTTTTCGTTCATTATATTTCCTCAAAGATTCTCAAAAACGCCTATCCTGCGGGGTTTATCAAATTCACGGAAAGCTGCCAAGATCGCTTGGCCCACTGGCATCGCTAGCAAATCGGGCACACTGTCTTTTCAAGTGCAGCCGGTTGAAACTGCTCAAAGAAACAACGGTAAACGGAGCGGCCCCTTTGGCTCAAACAGGTCACCTGAAAACACCGGGTATCTTGATTCCAGTTTCCGCCTGATCTCACTGGTAACCGATGCACTTTGGGCGGACAACGCTTCTGCCCAAGAAGAATTGCTAAGACCCAACCGCTGAAATTTTGGCCCGGGGGTGAGCTTTTTCGTAGGCTTCCATCAGTCCAGCCGTGCTGACGTGAGTATAAATTTGGGTTGTGCCCAAGCTCTTGTGTCCCAATAGCTCTTGAACGCTTCGAATATCCGCTCCGTTATCCAGCAAATGAGTGGCAAAACTGTGCCGCAATGTATGCGGTGACGTTCGTTGATCCAGCCCGGTCAACCGCAGGTACTTTTCCAGCATTCTCCCAACACTGCGGGTTGTCAGCCGAGTCCCCAACCGGTTGACAAATAACGGAATGGTTTGGGATTTTGCACCTTTGAATTTTCGCAAGGGTTGCCATTTTTTAATTGCTTTAACCGCAAACGATCCCAGTGGTGCGAGGCGCTCTCTTTTTCCTTTTCCCCGCACCTGCACCCATCCCTCGCTTAAATCCAGGTCCTGATCATTGATTCCGACCAGTTCACTGACTCGCAGCCCCGCCGAATAAAGAACCTCCAAAATCGTTCGGTCACGCAATGCCATCGTGTCATCCAGCGGAGGAGCCTCCAGAAGCTGCCCTATTTCGGCCGTCGTCAGAAAATGAGGCAGTTTTCGTTCAGGACGAGGATTTTTCAGGGGTTTTGCTGGATTGGAGTCCACAAGTCCCTCGCGCTGAGCAAATCGAAAAAAACTTCTCAGGCTTGCTAATCGACGGGATATCGAGCTTTTGGCATATCCGGCTTCGTGCAGAGCCGCTACGTATCCCCTCAGATCCAAAGGGGTGATTCGTTCTAATGCCGGCAAACGGTCGTCATCAGCCAGAAACCCGGCCAGAGAATGCAGGTCCTCACTGTAGGACTTGAGCGTATGCTGGGAAGCATTTCTTTCAACTTTAAGGCAAGAAAGAAAGCGATCTATGGTTTCCAGCATTGATCACCCCACGCATTGATCACCTCACGCATTGATCACCCCATGCATTGACAGCATGCCTCTACCTTTTCATCGGAAAGCAATCCAAAATCGGATTAATGAAAAAACTCTTCCGGATCGTTAGAGTCGGCAGCCTCGACAATCACATTGGGATCGAATCGAGCATGGCTTTCGTCGGACACTGTGCGGATTTTCTGGCTTAAAACCGCAGCATCGTACCAGGTAAAACTCAAATCGGGATCGGAAGCGTATTTTCCCAGTTGCCGCAAGGTTTCGGAGCGATTTTTATCGTCGAAAAGAAAAACGTACTTTTCCTCTCCCTTGGCAAGAGCAAGCATGTTTATATCATCTGCCACAATCAACGCCTCCCGCTACCCAGTCTAAAAAGCTGGGCACTTTCAATGATGTATTCGCATGTTGTCTATCGGCGGACGAGAAGAAAAAAACAACAAGAAGATCTGATCTACTCAATTATCGAATAAAACTTGAATTAGCTTTACCGATTATCGGGTTTATCAAGTGCAATGATGTCAAGTGACGGCGAGTGCCAACATGACATGACTGCAACGAAAGTGCGAGGTAAACCGACTCTCTGCAATCGGCTTCGGTCCTTCAGCACTCGGTCACGTTTACCCCGAGTGCATTTGCACCCAATTCATGCAATGCCAAGCCGCCCCGGGCCGTCTCTTTATACTTGCCCAGCATATCTTCTCCAGTTCTCCTCATGGTGGCAATCACCTTGTCCAAGCTCACACGGTGTTGGCCATCCCCCCGCAAAGCCAAACGGGATGCATTGATTGCTTTTACGGCTCCCATCGCATTTCGCTCGATACAGGGGACCTGCACCAACCCTCCAATGGGGTCGCAGGTTAAACCGAGATTATGCTCCATGCCAATTTCGGCGGCTTCTTCGACTTGCCGGGGATTGCCGCCTAAAACTTCGGTTAGAGCGCCTGCAGCCATGGAGCAAGCAACGCCCACTTCGCCCTGACACCCAACCTCCGCACCGGATATGGACGCGTTTTTTTTGTAGAGTTTTCCGATGGCGCCAGCGGTTAAAAAAAACTTGACGATTCCGTCGTTGTCGGAACCTGGGCAAAAACGGTCGTAGTAGTGCAGCACGGCAGGCAGAATGCCTGCTGCCCCATTGGTTGGTGCGGTCACCACTCGACCGCCAGCGGCGTTTTCTTCATTAACCGCCAACGCAAACAAGTCGACCCAATCCAAAACCGTCAACGGGTCTTCCGGCTTGGACTGTTGGGTTGACTGGAGCGATGCCAGTAACGCCGCAGCCCGGCGTTCAACTTGCAACCCGCCAGGAAGAACCCCTGTCTGCTCACATCCGCGTTGCACACACTGTTGCATGACCTCCCAGAGCAAAAGAATGCGTTCTCTGATTTCAGATTCAGTTCGAAAACACTTTTCGTTTTCCCAGACAACTTGGCTAATCGCCATCTGGTGCGTATCCGCGATCCTGAGCAACTCTGCAGCATTGTCAAAGCTGTACGGAATGTCTTTTTCGGATCCTGTGGTTTGCAACGGCACCCCTTTTTCAACAACAAAACCTCCTCCGACCGAAAAATAGGTTTTCTCCAGCAACAATTCTGATCGATTGTAAGCCTGACAAATCATCCCATTGGGGTGAAAATCTAGTGTTTCCTTGCGAAGAAACTGAATATCTGATTCCAGGCAATAGTCGATCGTATGTTGACCGTCCAGACAGAGTCGCTGTTCGTCGATGACCGGGTTCACCAGACTTTGGGTCCGGTTGGGATCATGAGTTTCCGGGGCTTGCCCGAGCAGCCCAAGCACGATTGCCGTATCAGTGCCATGCCCTTTGCCCGTGAGTGCCAATGACCCGTAAAGCTTAATTTTCAAACGGGTCAATTGGGTTAATTTCCCACTAGCGCCCAATTCATCCAGCAACAAACGCATCGCTCTCATCGGACCAACGGAATGAGAGCTAGACGGGCCGATTCCAACCGAGAAGAGATCAAAAATGCTGATGTAATTTTGCATTTTCACTCAACCGCAAAAAGCTGTTCTGGTCTTTTGAACGACTTGAATTCCAGCCCATTTCCGCTTGGGTCCAAGATAAACATTGTTGCCTGCTCTCCGGACTCTCCTTCAAATCGGATGTAAGGGCCGATTAAGAATTCGAATCCCTGCTGTTGAAAATGGTCCCGCAACTGATGCCAGCGATCCCAATGGAGAACCGCGCCAAAATGAGTTGAAGGCACCTGTTTTCCGTCCACCGGGTTGGTTGCGACTTCGGGCATTTGTTCGACGAGATGGGCCGTGACCTGGTGGCCAAAAAAATCAAAATCGATCCATCGTTCGCTCGTTCTTCCGATCCTGCACCCAATCACTCCTTCAAAAAACGCCCTGGTTTTCTGCAAGTCGGTCACTGGGAAAGCGAGATGAAATGGGGGCATTGACTCTGAGTTCACAGCACACCTCTCACGACAATCAATGGGTAATGAACACTGGGCTCGGCAGTAGACTCACTTTCGCACAATTAGCAAGCTAAAGTAAGTGCCTCTCTACCGATTCTTGTCGGGCTCCACGCATCCCCCAGGGCTCTCGAGGTCGCAATCTTTCCACCGCTGCTGAAAATCCAGACCCCAGTCGGCACCCCTGCCCAATCTTTCGAGGTTTTAATCCCCCTTGCCGAGACTCTCACCAGAATCTCAATTGTTGGGATCACGAAACTTGCGATATAATCACCACTCAACCCCTGAAGGCAAGTAGACCCTTGACTTGGCTTACATCTGCCAAACGCCCTAACCTGGAGACAGATAGTGACCCGTGTGTTGGTCGTTGACGATTCTGGCGTCGATCGCAAACTGATCAGTGCTTTGCTTGCAAAAAACACTGATTGGAAAATCGACCTCTGCGCAGACGGTCTTGCTGCTTTAGCACTGGTGACCCAAGGCCTGCCGGACCTGATCATCTCTGATTTAAAGATGCCAGAAATGGATGGCTTCCAGCTGGTCAAAGAAATCAAGCGTAAATTCCCTGTGGTCCCGGTCATCATCATCACCTCCCACGGCAGCGAAGACCTGGCGATCGAGGCCTTGAAAGAAGGAGCGGCGAGCTACTGCGCAAAAAACCGGATGGCCCGCGATCTAGTGGGGATTTCTCGAAACATCCTCGCGGTTTCACTGAAACAACGAAAAACCAAACAGGTGCTCAGTAGAATTACTCAATCTCAACTCAGCTTTTACCTAGAAAATGACTGCTCCCTGATTCCTTTGATTGTTGAGCACCTACAAAACCACATGATCGGATGGGATGAAACCGATCGCTTGAGAATTGGAGTGGCCCTCGATGAATCCCTGCTCAATGCCATGCATCATGGCAACCTGGAAGTGGATTCCTCACTAAGAGATGAAGGAGATGGTCAAGATTACCGGTCAGAAATCGAAAAACGATCTGCACAGGACCCTTTTCGCAAACGCAAAGTCCAGATCCATGCAGAATTGTCCGCAGACGAAATCAAGGTCTGCGTTCGAGATGAAGGAGCGGGTTTCCAGCCCAACGCCGTGCCCGATCCCACTGCGGCCGAAAATCTGGAAAAGCCATCGGGACGAGGCTTGCTCTTGATCCGCACCTTTATGACCCATGTCTCCCACAATGAAAAAGGCAACGAAATCACGATGATTAAGAAGCGCAATGCCTAGACGCCCATCGGGCTGGTTTTGCATTGACAACAGGAGCAGGATGGATCGATGAACTATTTCGCGCACTCGATTCCCTTCCTGACTCGGCAATGTGATCCCTACTTTATTGCCGGCCTTGCGGTTCCAGATTGGCTCAACGTGGTCAACCGGAAAACCAAAGCTCGCTCGAAATCCGCTCTGGCCTTTTTAGAAACCAGCCACTGCCCTGCCGAACAAGCGTTGGCCCGGGGGGTCATTCAGCACCACCACGACGACCGCTGGTTTCACCAAACTCGTTCGTTTAATGAGCTGTCTTTGGAGTTTAGCGCCCAGATCCGAGATTTGCTCAAACCGGACAATGGTTTTCGGCCTGGTTTTTTAGGCCATGTGCTAGTGGAACTATTGCTCGATGATCACTTGATACAACGATTTCCAAGCAAAATTGAACGCTATTATCAAACCGTTGAATCTATTGATCCGCGCCGGGTCGAGTCCGCTGTTTCCAAATTTTCCACCCAACCCGCACTTCGGCTGGAGTGGTTCATTAAACGATTCCAGGAAGTCAAGTTTCTTTACGACTACACGGATAACGAAAAGTTGCTGGGGAGGCTGAATCAAATTATGCAACGTGTTAAACTACTTCCCTTGCCAAAACAACTTTTGGGATTTTTTGAGACCGCTCGATTGACGATTGCGAATCGCGCGGACGAACTGTTTTTCGAGCCGCTCGGCAGGTCATTAAACACTTAATGTATTTTATCGTGCTACTTTCCTGAACCGGGAAACGGGCCTATCCAAGGAGACAAACAATGAAATTTGGAATGAACCTTTTGCTGTGGAATGGTGAAATCAATGATGACTTAATGCCGGTCCTCGAATCGCTGAAAGCGATGGGCTATGACGGAGTTGAAATCCCCCTTTTCAATTACGATCTCGACTACGCAACCTGGGGACAACGCCTGGATGACCTAGGTCTTGAACGAACGGCTGTTACCGTTCGCACCGACGAAGACAATCCGATCAGTCCCGACGAAACGATAAGAACCAAGGGGATCGAACAATCCAAACGGGCGTTGGATTGCTGTGCCGCTGTTGGGGCAACCCATATGGTCGGGCCCTACCATTCTGCACTGGGGCTGTTTTCGGGCGCTGGCCCCAGTGACTCTGAATGGAACCATGGTGTGGAGAGTATGCGAGCCGTCGCTGAACATGCCGGCACTGTCAATGTAATGCTCGGCGTCGAGGCCCTCAATCGATTTGAATGTTATCTACTGAACACCCACGGTGACGCTGCTAGATTTGCCAAGCAGGTTGATCACCCGAATTGTCGGATCATGTATGACACTTTTCATGCCAACATTGAAGAAAAAGATATTGCCGGCGCCATTCGAGGTGCTGCCGAGATGATTTGCCACGTGCATATTTCTGAAAACGATCGAAGTACGCCCGGTAGTGGCAATGTTCGCTGGGCGGAAAATTTCGATACGCTCAAGGAGATTGGCTATGACGGTTGGCTGATGATCGAAGCTTTTGGACTCGCACTTCCCGAGTTAGTGGCCGCCACTAAAATTTGGCGGCGAATGTACGAATCCGAGGAACAACTTTCTCGAGATGGGCTTGCGTTCATGAAAGCCGAGTACGAAAAACGCTGGAACTAACCTCCACTTCCACCGTTACATATTCGTCAGATCATCCTCTACGGTGCCACCAAACAACCCATCGATGGCCGTGGCAAACTGCGCAGCAAATTCGTTGGTTGGCGCATAAACCCTCACAATGTGATGGGAAAAAGGCAGTCTTCGATAGAGCGCGTTGGCGGCCAAGGGCCGGACTTCCTCTCGCGCCGCATCGTACAGGAAGTTTTGTCCTGCAGCCGGGCCCAGAGTGTGGGGACGGTGGATGTGTCTTGCGACATCTACCCGAAAGCCTTCCGCCCGAGCTGCCGCCGGGATTCGCTCACTGATTTTTTTGGCCAAGATCTCTTGGTCGGATAAGATGCTCGCCTGCTCCGTATCGCCCACCTCGAAAACAAATGATCGTTGACAAGTCATCTGCCAGTGAATCTTCCTGGCCAGAAGCATCGCCCATTGATTTCCCAGCAAACGGAGCTTGGGATCATTGCTTTGTTTCCACCGACCCACGTCGACCAGCAGCGACGATTCGGTGAATCCCATATATTCATCCAAGTGTTCCAGTGGATTACCGGGAAACAGGTAGTTTTTGCTTTTCTGGAAGAGCTCTGCCAGCATCATGTCGATCCCCCGGACCGTCCGATGAAAGTAAATGGATCGAAACAAATCTGCTTTTGCTGACAAGAACCGGATCAACGCATCAATGCCCTTGTCGGCAAGCGTTAATCCCTTTTCCGTAAAAAACGAATAGTGAATTAACCTTTGGAGATCGAAGGGCTGGGGGCCAAACCCTGACATCAACGCATCCCGCAACACAAAATCCATATTGTCAATCGTGTAAATTCCACTCAACAAGGACCGCAGCAGCTGCAGCCATTTTGGCTTGGTGATAATCTCTTCCTTTTGAGGTCTTTGGATCAGCCAGGCAATCTCCGACGGCAGCAGTGTCTCTTCCCCGGCAAGCGCCGTCCCAGGGGTCTGTTTCAGTTTTGACAATTCGCTTCCTAGTTCATGCTCAATAATGTGAGCCCCCAGCGTTTCATGCGTGAGCCCAAAATCCTGCAAAAAGTGGGTGTCAAAAAAATGCCCAAACGGCCCATGGCCAACATCGTGCAACAAGCCGGCCATTCTCAAGAGCAGCTTAATGTAAGCCTGTGATGGCAAATCCGGGCAACTCTTCGCTAGAGATTCATACAAGGAATCTGCGAAGCAACCACCCAGATGCATTGCCCCCAGTACGTGTTGAAATCGCGTGTGCTCCGCTGTGGGGAAAACCCACCAAGCCGTTTGCAGTTGATGGATCTGTCTTAAACGCTGAAGCCAGGGATGGTCAATGATGTCCCTTTCAAAAACCTCGCCGACCTGCACACCGTCATCATTTCCTCTGCTAGAAAAGGGAATGTAGCCGTGAACTGGATCGCAGGAGAGGTTAGATGACGTTTTGAGTTGCATGGGTTGCTTAGAGATAAGAGGGAGTGCCGGTTGAAATTTTAGTTAATTTGGTGAAAATCTGAAAAGTTTAACGATTGATCACTGCGGCCCGGGGCTGTCTGGGCCCTATATTTCTTGTGATTTCAATACATATAGAATTTAGACTGCAAAAATATCAGTTCTTCGTGCCGATATCATGGAAGACCCAGATTCTAGCAATAATTCGATGATGATTAATAACGGGGAACACAATCACGTGATTCGTCCAGTCTCAAGATCGCACCGACCGGCAGTTTTTCTGCTAGCAGTTTTTTCTTTGGTAAACCTCGCGCAGGGGCAGGCAGAGAAATTCTTTCCCGAGTCCACGAAGGGTTTTATCTCGATAACCAACCTAAAATCATTTACCGAAAAACTCGACAAAACTTCTTTAGGGGACCTGCGGCGCACCCCAGAAGCCAAGGCTTTTTTTGAGAGTTTTTCCAAAGAGGTAATCGCCCGAATCCAGAAAAAATCAAAAGTCGCCCTGGGTCTTTCAATCGAAGAACTGACGGCGGTCGTTGATGGCGAAGTTGCCATCGGATTAATTCGCCCCAAAGAAGATGTTTTAGCGGTAATCACCCTCGCCGAATTTCAAGACGCAGCGTTAGTGGACAAAGCTCTCAAAAAAGTGGAAGAAAATTTGCTCAGCTATGTTGACCCCAAAAACAAGGACAACAAAGTCAAAAAGGTGCAAGAGTTGAAGGAAGGGTCTCAGGTCATCAGCCATTACAGTTTCCCGGATCCCTACGGCATCGACAAGTCGCCGCAGGTTTTCTATGGAAGAACGGACAAGTACATCGTGTCCTATTTTGGTCCGGTTAAACCGACCACCAAAGTTGAAGACCACGTTGCCCAGGCCCGCAGGCTTCTTCAGGCGATTACCGGCACCAAGCAACCGTCCCTTGCCGATCGGGACTTGTATCAAAAAACGATGAAGCATCTTTTGTTGGACGACAAATACAAATCCCATGAATCCAAATGGTTTGCTGAATCCTTTAGCTTTATCGATGCCGCGAAAAAAATATGGCCCGACCAATTCAAAGGGGATCGCTTGGGGGCTTTTCGAAAAGTTGGTTTTGATGCCATCAAGGCAGTTGGCGGCATGGGCCTGATTACACCGGGCAAACGAGAGATGCTCTTGCGCGGATTCATTTATGCCCCTCCCGTCGACAAGAAAAACCGGTTTCGACTGGCTGCAAAAATGCTGGACTTTACGGCAGACAAAAACCGCCTCCTAAATCTGCCCCACTGGGTCAATGACACCTCGTCTTCCTATTTTGCCATGCATGGCAGGTTCTCCAAGGTGTACGAGGCCTCTGAACCTCTTGTCGACGAGATGTTTGGCCCGGGAACACTTAAGCAAATCGAAGAGAACTTTAGAGACAACAAAAAGCTGAGGGCAAACTTTAACCTCCGCACCGAGTTAGTCAAAAACCTTGGAGATCGCATTGTTGCCATTCGTGACCCCAGTTTTCCGGCTAAGGCTGAAAACAAACGCATTGTCTACGCTATCGACATTGCGGAGAACCCAAAAGGCGTCGAACCCAATTCGCCCGAAGACCGCCGAGGACAAGTCTACAAAGTTCTCTCGGGTTACATGGCCAATGAAGACCCAAACTTCATCGAAAAAATCAATTACAAAGTGGGTGATCAAGAAGTCACAATTTTCAAGAAAAACACACCCGTCGATGGCGGCGGGGAAGAGCCGGGCGACCTCGATGACTTGGATGATCTCGATGACTTGGACAACACTCCGCCAGCCAAAAAAGGTGGAGACACTCTCGAACCGTTGATCGAATACATCTGCGTGGCACAGTTTAACGGCCAAATCTTTTTCTCCCCTGACTTGAAATTCATAAAAGAGATCTTGAACCGCAGTGCCAACAACGACCAGTCATCGCTTGCAACTTCGCAGTGGCTGAAAGATGTCAACAATGAACTCGACAAGGTTAAAAACCCAACGTTTGAAAGCCTCCGCTACGCGATGCGGCTGGACCTTCCCTACCGAGCAGCGTTTCAGTTGATCAAGGAGAGCAAGGGAGATTTACCAGTTGAAAAGCTGATTAAGAGCCTGCTCAAAGAAAACGAAAAAGCTCGCTTGTTTGATGTAACCAAGATGCCCAAGGATTTCGACAAGACGATTGCACCTCACTTGGGCTATGTTGGTTGGTCCATGACCACTGAAACCGACGGCTGGATGCTCAACGGGGTGACCTTGCGAAAAAAACCGCTACCGACCCCGAAAACGGAAGCTCAACCCAAGAAATAACTAGGTTTCTGTCAAAAATCCTGTTTTGCCGCTGCTCGTTTCCTGTTGAGTATTTGAACCCGTTTTTAATTGCTCTAGCGAAGCAACGTTTTGCTCGCCTCGCCCGGGACTTCTTTGACCAGCCGGGGCACGGCGTACCCAGGAAGCTCGGCTCGCAATTTTGCGATGATCTGGGCTCCTCGATCTTGACTAACCTCGTACCCTTGGGCACCGTGCACCTGATCCAGCAAGTGCAAGTAATACGGTAAAACTCCCTGATTAACCAGCGTTTCACAAAGATCCCGCTGAACCTCAAACCGATCATTGACTTGGGCCAACAATACGGACTGATTTAAGACCGTGACCCTCACAGAGTGCAGTTGCTCAATCATTTTCACAACCATTTCATCGATTTCAGCTGCATGATTAATATGCAACACCACCCAAATCGACTTTTCGCAAAGCGAAAACCGTTTTAATAATTCGGGCGTGATTCTCGTCGGCAGAACAACCGGAGCTCGGGTGTGAATCCGAATTCTTTTAACATGGCCTATTGCCTCCAGTTGTTCCAAGATCCGCGCTAAAGCCTGGTCTGTGATCAACAATGGATCGCCCCCGCTCAGGATGACTTCTGAAATAGTAGAATCGTTTCGGATCCATTCGATTGCTTCCCCAATCCCCTGTCGGACCACGGCCGAATAATTAAAATTTTGCCGGAAACAATACCGACAATGGATCGCACACGCACCGGTGATAATCAGCAGCGCCCGGCCTTTATACTTCTGAAGCACCCCCGTGGCCTTCTCAAACTCCTGGTCGTGGACGGGGTCTTCGCTCCATTTGCCCTGCTTGGGTTCGGCCGAGTGAGTCAAGATTACCTGTTGCAATAAAGGGTCAGCCGGCTCACCTTTTTGCATTCGGCCGGCAAAAGGGCGGGTCACCAAAATCGGAAAATCGTCATTGGGAATGTCGAGATTCTTGAAATCACTTTTTTTCAGCTCCAAAAACTTAAAAAGTGAACCCAAGTCTCGAAAAGCGGACTTTAGCTCCTCTTGCCAGCTCAAACGGGTAGGGACATTTCCGGGGTTTATCGTTAAAATCTCCATTCTGACTTTCATTAAGTTGGTTTAGCGTTGGCTTTCGGGATCACCGCTCTCTCGACGCAACGATTTATAGATCGTATTTCAGTTGCAATCCAGCTACCGTACGGCTTGAATACCAAAAAGGAAAAACAGTGGGAAGCTATAAAACAAGTGACTTCAGAAAAGGACTCAAGGTTCAAATTGACGGTGAGCCCTATTTGATGATTGAAATGAATTTTGTCAAACCGGGAAAAGGAAACGCCCTTTACAAATGCAAGCTTAAAAACCTGATTCGCGGGACTGTCCTGCAAAAAACGTACAAGGGAGGTGACTCACTGGAAACCGCTGATGTGGAAGAAACGGATGTTCAGTTTCTTTATCGCCAGGGTGAGCTTTTTGTATTCATGGACAACAAAACCTACGATCAGTTTGAGTTGAACGAGGGGCAGATTGACGACAATTGGAAATACCTCAAGGAAGGCATGAAATGCCAAATGGTCCTATTCAACAATAATCCCATTACCATGACTCCCCCTAACCAGGTCGATTTGCTCGTGGAATACTGTGAGCCTGGGGCCAAGGGAGATACCGCAACCAACGTTACCAAACCGGTCAAAGTGGAAACTGGTGCGGAGATCATTGCGCCGGCATTCATCAACCAAGGAGATACAATCCGCGTAGACACCCGGACCGGTGACTATGTCGAACGAGTCAAAGTGTGACGCTCTACAAATCGTTACCGAATAAACCGAACTGAGGAATTTTGAACCCAACCCTGTTTGCGGTCCCCAAATTCGACCCGGGTCCAATCGTCCCGAGATTCGACAATGGTTGCTTCGGTCCCACACGGAATTTTCGTGGCAAAGCTTTTGGGTGCATTCAGCGAATCTGCTGAACGCGCTTGCGTTTCATCGGCCACAAACACCACCATTTTTTCATTCACCGGCTGTGCATTGTAGAAGCTCGAAGCGACAAGCACGACCCAGACCAGACCGGGAAGCACACAAGCCCATCTTAACTGAACTGACGAAAACCAGATTGAGAGGGCCATCAACAGGCTGGCAACCATAAAAGCCACAGCTGAAAACAGTTGAACTCTAGGGGCACCCAGCCACAAACTCCAAAAGAAAAATCGCTGGACGGGGCCGTACTTTTTACCTGGATTTTGTGTCCATTTTGGCAATTGAGACCGAACATAATCCAAGTTGTTTTGCGCTTGCCGGTGGTTCGGCTCAAGGAGAAGCGCCCGGCGAAATGCCAAAACCGCAACCCCTGGATTTTCCGACTGAATCGCCGCATTTCCCCAGCTGACGTAAAGATTGGCCCCGACCTTCGGTCGTTTTCCCTCACCTGGTTCAACGTGTTCCAGAACACTGGCAAATGCAACTTCTGCCTTTCGAAACGCCCCGATCCGTACCGAAGGATTCGATTCTTTGAGGGCCAGAGCGTATTGGTCCACGGCGGATTTGATTCGAGCTTGGAGATCGCCGATTTCATCTCCCCGGGTCAAGCTCCCCGGAATCCAAATCAGGAGAATCAAGAAAAAATTACAACCTTTGATAAAAGTTTGATCCAAAATCAATTCGAATTTTCTCATCGCTGACCACACGTTTATTTTTTTGACACCATTGCTGTTGCCAGGTCATACAGTTCACGCTGTTCTTCGGGCGACGCTGCCACCGGACGAAAAGAAAGCGCATCACACCGACTGATTAGACGATCTGTCGCCCTGGTCATTGAACCCGCCAGCCCTTCCATCGCCTGAAGGTTCTGCAATTCACGCAGTTTGATTGCCAGCTCAGGCAAAAACCGTTCGCCCAGTTCCAAGGCCTCGATTTCCCGGCAAAGTACTGCCACCCGCGATTGACGAACCTGTAATTCGGAGGGCACCCGCCGACGATAACGGTCGATGACTGCAATCGCAATGGCACACAGCCCCGATGCATAAAGAAACCATGGCAACCACCGGTTTTCCGTCTTCTCTCGCAACAGTTTGCTGACATCTGTTTCGATGGATAAATCGACGACGGCCGCTTCGCTAGAAACCGTTTTATCCGGGTTAAACTCCAGAGGTTTCACATTACGAACCACATCATTAGAGGAAACCAGCTGGCCTTTCTTGACTTCCATCGCAATCGGTTCCGATTGCGCTGTGAAGTACTTTTCTTTTCCTGGATCAAACCAGGAAAACCGCAACGCCGGAATCGCGGTAACCGACTCCTTCTTAATCCGCAACGAAATCTTAAACTGTTTTTGATCACCGTTGGTCACCCCGGAAGCCTCCTCGGTCGGCCAGTCAAAGTCCTCCCCAGGAAGATCTGCCTCCAGCTTTGGCAAGCTAATCGCTTCAATATTCCCGTTGCCGCGAATATTGACCTGCAAGGTCAGCGGATCGCCCACCTGAATTTTCGTGCGGTTCAAGGAAGCTGAAATCGAAAAACCCGATCCAACAGCCCCGTTAAACGTCTCGGGCTCATTGGGTGGAAAGTTCTTGACCCAAACCTCTACCGGCTGCCCCACTGCTTTCCTGGGAACCGTCACGGGCTGCTGGTCAAATCCAAAGCTGAAAACATCGTTGGACCGTCGGTACCCTGTGACCTTCTGGAAGGTCGCATAAACCGGGAAAGCGGTTGTTTTTCCGGGGTTTTGAGCTAACATCACCCGCTTCACGGTTCCGACAATCATCAATTGTCCGTTCACTTCTTTTCGCTCAAACGTGGCTGGAAACTCTTGCACTCCCCCAGGCGTTGAAATCGGCAGACCACTCTGTCCCGGGCGGACCGGTGGATCGATAAACTGGAATGCCGCAAAGAGCGGAGAACGTATCGTCAACCCTCGCACGCGGTCGACGTCGCCGGCATAACTCCAGACCACATTCACCGGTACCCGCTGCCCTGGGTATTGATTGCCCGGGGAAATTTCAATCGCAATTTCCATCTCCTTGGACACTTCCACGTCTTTCACTAAATAACTGACTTTTGGGCGGGAATAGGTCTTCCCACCTGCCTTGGCTTCAAAAGGTCCAATTTCAAATTCTCCCGGATTGGCGAACTCGACCTGGTAATAAAAAGTGGTTTTGACGACCGTGCTGCGTACCATTTTTCCGCCAGACTGGTAGATCTGTGTGGACTGGCTGCTTCCCGAGCGGATATAGCGACTCGTAACACCGGGCTGTTCTGTACCCTTGATCTCAATCGTAGGCTCGGTCTCAAAATTGATCGCTTCAATTTCCAGGGTCACAGGGGTCCCTACATAGGCGAGACCGCTGGATGACTTGACTTTGATTTCCTGGGAGCTAACGCTCACACACAGGCAAAGCATGGTCCACCCCATCCATGGACCGCAAACCGGGAGCTTTGTTTTTGGGGGTTGCATGGGTTTACCAGTCCTTTTCGACACGCTCTTGAAATCGGTTTTTTTGGCGATCTTTTCGACGCTGGGCTTCCCGGTCCCGAATTCCCTGGAATGCTTGTCGGGAAGTCGTGTCCCTGGCAAGCCCCGAACCTTCATTTCCTTTTTTCGCTTGTTCTTCTTGCGTTGAGTTCTTCGGCTGTTTTTTCGGATCGTTTGGATTGTCATCCGAAGGGTTTAGCAACGTCAACGCTGCAACCAGATCCTTTAATGCTTCTTCTTGACTTTGCCGGACCTCCTTCGCGGCAACCGGTCTCGTTACCAAGGATCGGCTCGCTTCGTCCATCGCTTGTTTGCCTTTAAAAACCAACTTGGCCGCTTGGGCATACTTTTCCAGCATTTCACGCTCTGGCACTTGCGTTTCGTTGGTCTGGTTTCCTGCGTTCACGGATTGCCCACTTGCCTCGACGGTTTTTTCAAGTGTATTGCCAATACCTTCCGCAATCGATGCCAATTCGTCCTGGCGAGATTTTAACGGAGCTGTCCGCCGGACTAGGCGTTCCTCGGCTTTTGAAGTCTGTTTTTCCTGCCCAGATTGCCCCAGGCTTTGATTGCTGTCACCGTTCAACTGATTCTGCCGATCCACCGTTTCTTGCAATTGTTCAACCACCGAAAAAAACAAACGGCGCAGTTTATTCAGTTGCTGTTCTGCCAGCTCGCCATCTTTCAGCAGCAATTTCCAGTCCCGGTCTTGTTCAGGACGCACCTGCGATTCTGTCAAATCTTCCTTGAGTTTGAGACTGGTTAAGCGGACCTGATCGATCAGTGTTTTCGCCCTTTCCAGTTTTTGAATTTCACCTTGGTCTTTTAAATCTACCGCCGGTTCAGAATTTGATTTTAAATCATTTCCCTCGACATCCGGTTGGGATTGTTTCGATTTTTCAATAACCAAATTCTCGATTCGATCAATTCGGTCGAGGTTTTTGACCATCTTCCGGACCAGCTGCTCTGCAACCTGCGAACGAACAGAACCCTTCAAGTTCGCACCTGGCCCCAGCCGACCATTCACTTCAAGCTGTTGAGCATAAGTTAACTCCAGCAGACCCTTGAGATCCGCAAATAGCTCGTAAGCGGCTTGCAAGCTCGAAATGGCTGACCTTTGTTTCGGCTCGGCTGCCCGGATTTTTTCGTGACCCAGATCCTGGGATGCCATTTCACAGGAACTTCTGGCTGCTCCCACGAGCTCCGCAGCCTGGCTAATGATTTTTTGCCGGGAGTCATCCGGGACCCCTTGGCTGGGTGCTCCTTCCACTGATGAAGCCGGTTCAGCTGACACGGCTAGTAAAACAGCCTCTAGCTCACGGCAACGCTCCCCCTGAGTCATTTGAAACTGTTTCAGGTAGTTCGTATCGAGCCATTTGGGTAGCTCAACTTGGCTCCCGAGAAAGGCCGCGAACCTGTTTTTACCGGCAAGCAATGCGTTGGTCTGTTGATTGAGCAACTGTGTGTCCGCGATGATTTGTCTCAAGATTCCGACTGGATCCCGTAGTTGATCGCGGGCGCGCTTTAATTCATCCAACCCTAATGAAGACCGGAGAGCAGCCCGTTGCCCGTTCTTCAAACGCAACTGGCTGCGCGCCTGCCCTAGCCTCTGCGCAGCCCGATCCAGATAAATCAGCGACTGAGAAATTTGGGCCATTTTTAACTGTTCCTGCTGAACGGTGTTTTCTTTTGCCACGGGTTTCTTTTGCTGTTGCTGGCGAAATTTTTCGACTCGTTGGTTCGCCTGCTGGGAAATGTCATTCAAATCAGACACAAGCAATCGTTGGTCCACGCTGGCCAAACGAAACGACTTCAACAGGGGCTCGCTAAACTCGTTCTTATTTTCCAAATCACCTGACTGTTCCAATAACTGTCGGGAGCCCTCCACCAATTGTGCCTGACGTTGAATAAGTTCATCCAACTGTTGTCCGAGATCCTGCGGGTTTTTTTTGTTAAGCTTATCGGAGAGTTCGGCGATCCGCCTCAGAACAATCTCAAGGTTTTCTCGGCATGGCTGGCTTTTAGGACGCAGTCGAACCGATTCCCGAAACCAGTTCGCCGATTCTTCCAAGTGTTTCAACGCCTCTTCCGGTTTCTCCTCGAGATCACGGTTCGCCTGGTTGAGCTTCACCCACCCCAGATTGTAGGAAGATCGAAACCGCAATTCAGCATTGTCACCCGAATTGCGCCGAGCCGACTCCAACAATTTTTCAGCAAACCGAGTGTCTGAATAAAGAATATCTGCCGCCTGGTTGTAACACTCCAGCGGATCGTCTGGGACCAGGTCTTCAAGAGTTCGGCTTGTGAACTCTCCCCCAATAGGCCGGGAATCGGTGTCATTCTCTTGGCGAGATTCTGACCCGGTTAAATCCTGGGTTGCGGGCAACTGTTGCGCAACCGCTGAATTGGCCCCGGTCAACAAAAGAAAAAGAAAAAAGGCCCCTTGTACTTGCGTTCGGGCTTCCAGCCAATCCCCAAAACGGGTTCGAGAAAAGGCCAGCGTGTTCGATAAAACCATCGAAAACCCAAACATCACGATGCCCGCCAGCAAGGGCCATTGGTAGGCTTCGTTCTTGACAACCTGCTTTCTGGAGGTCCGGGCTCTCATCAAGGGCTCAATGTGGTCTTTGTGAATCGACTCCACATCCAAAGAACCGAGCCTCGCGGGAATAAATGCTCCATCCGAAAGGGTTGCAATTTTAGTTAAGGTGCTAATGTCGAGGCGGCTCACCACGTCTTGTCCCTGTTGATCTTGCAGATACTCCGCCAACCCGGTGCGAGGATTGGTGATCTCTATCTTGGTTCCCTTTTCATCACCAAACCCGATCGTAATGATCTTAATCCCTCGTTCGGCCGCTTCTTTCGCCGCGTCGGTTGGCTTTGAGCCATTATCCTCGCCGTCGGTGATTAAGACGACCACCTTGGACATTTCCGATGTGTCTGAAAACCCAGCCATGGCACGGCGAATTGGTTTTTCCAACAGGGTTCCGCCCCGCCCGACGCTGGTTGGCGAAGCTTCGCGAAGCAACATCTTTAAAAAACCAAAGTCGGTTGTCATCGGACAAAGAACAGTTGCCTTCCCGGCAAAAGCTATCAAGCCAACCTGATCACCCCGCAGATAGTTGAGCAAAACCTCGAGTTCGGATTTGGCCCGATCCAGTCGATTGGGAGCCGTGTCTTCTGCAAGCATCGATTTGCTGACATCAAGGCAAATCATGATCTGCGCGCCGACTTGCGGGAACTCCTTTTCGGTAAATCCATATTGGGGCCGCATCAGTGCCAAAACAAAACAGACCAAGGCACCCAGGAAACAAGTGTGGGCTGCCAGACGCGATCCCAGCGAAGCGGTGCGCGCCAGCCGCGACTGCATTGATTTCGAGACGAACTGTGTTGCTAACCGGTTGCGACGGATTTCCAGCCAAACCAACAGGACCCCCATCACGAGTACCCCCCAGATGGCCTGAGTCCAGGAGAGGTTTTCAAATTCAAGCTCCAACATTTGTCGTCCTCAGGGAAACCTGCGAAGAAAAGTCATTTGCAACACCCAACCGGTCGTCAAGCAAGCCAGGCCAACAACCAAAAACACCGGATAATGCTCGTAAAAATTCAGGTACTTGAGCTGTGATACCTCCGTCTTTTCCAGCTGATCGATTTCATCATAAATTGATTTTAACGCCTCTTTATCCATCGCCCGAAAATATTTTCCGCCCGTTTTTTCAGCAATCGCCTTGAGCGATACCTCATCGATTTCGACCGGAACCGCCTGTAACTCGGTTCGTCCTGTCAACGGGTTTGGGACCGGGAAAGGGGCGTAGCCGTTGGTTCCTGCCCCGATGCAATACACCTTGATTTTTTCTTTGGCCGCCAAGTCTCCCGCCTTGAGCGGCACCAATTCACCGGTGTTATTGACCCCATCAGTGAGGAGAATCACGATCTTGGATTCGACCTCACTTCGACGCAATCGCTCCACCGCCAATCCCAACCCTTCGCCGATCGCTGTACCCCCCTCCGACCGATCCGCCAACTTCACCTCATTAATTGTTTCCAGCAAGTTTCCATGATCGAGTGTCAATGGGCAAACACTATCGGAAAACCCGGCAAAGGTTACCAACCCGATCATGTCATCCGGCCTTCCCCGATTTGTGAATTTCCGTTTTTGACCATCGATCAACGATTCAAATCGTTCGTTAGTATCTGAACCTGTAATGAAATAGTGCAGCACGTCCTTGACCACTTCAAGCCGGTTCACATTCAGAAATTCTTTCTCTAGGTCCCGAGCATCCATCGAACCGGAACGATCGACCACGAGCATAATGGCAACTCCCTCTCGCGAAACTCGGGAAGTGTCATCCGCGGTTTGCGGACGTGCCATCGCGATCGACAACAGAACAATTGCTGCCAGGAATAAAAGATTGGGTAGCGAGGACAACCGAGATCGAATCGTCCGGGAAAGGCCTTCAAACGCTGTTGTACTGGAAAAGGCAAGCGTCGAGCGAGACCGCCGCATCATCCAGCTGAGCGGGAACACCGCCAATGCGATCAAAAGAAACCAGGGCGAACCCAGTTGCCATTCAGACATGGATCGGCTCCTTGGGGTTCGGGGATCGGCGAATGTTGTCTGGCCGACTGCTGTCGGGGTCCACCAGTAATGGCGAGTTGTCTCGGGTCTCCTCCAAAAACCGCGTTGCCTTTTCGATCATTCCACGAATGTCGTCTTCGGTCGGCGTCATGCCAGCAAACTTAACCAGGTCCGCGTGCTTTAGAAATTCGTTCAGCAGCCTTTTGTGGTCGTTGGTCAGCTCTGCGGAAGAGCCTACCCTGGAGAGAAATTCTTCGGTGGTTAGCTCTGGCGCCTTTAACTCAAAACGATTTTCAAGGTATTTACGGATGACTGTCGTGATTTCAACATAAAAAACCCCAATGGTCTCCCCGTCGACCAATGGCTGGTTCACCAGCCGGTTGAGTTGCCTTCTTGCAATTTCGTAAGCTGTCTTTTTAATCACCCGGCTCTTGTACCTGACAACCATCCATCCCAAGATCCCCAAGGTGACCAGTGCCAGCACCACAAAAATCGCATAACCCTGCAACGACACCGGCTTCGCTCCTTCGCTCTGCCGTGGTTCAAGTCGCCCCAAAGGCGGGTTCAAGCCAGCCGTGACATTCTCGACAACCACCGACTGAACCTCGAAGTTAATTCGCTCGGTAAACAGTTCATAAGCATCCATCCCTTCCGGGGCAGATTCTTCACCGGGTCGCTGGTCCACAAATTCGATCAGGATGGGAGGGATGGCGTGCGATCCGCTGGGTGGCGACTGTAGCTTGTAAACCTGGGTGAACACAGCTTCACCCTGTTGGTTAATACTTTCTTTCGGAGAAAAATCGACAACCTGAAATCGGCTGACCGCTTCCCCAAACTCTGGCATCAGGAGTTCCACCCCCTCCTGGGCGACCACGCGTAATGTCAATCGCAACAGGTCACCAATCACCGGCTTTTCAGGGGACAAGGAAAGCGTAGCCACCACCGGTCCCAACCTCGTTGTTTTTTCGAGTCCACGGTCCTCTGCCTGCTCTTGGGTCACTCCCAGCTCCACCAAGCAAGCAGCCGCCCCCAAGAACACACCCACGAAAACCCCCAGCCTCATTGACTGGCTTTCGGTCAATCGATCTTGGCAAAACGGGTTCATCGCCGGCGCCTCTGTTCTCTCATGCGAAAAAACTGGATCAACGGGTCCACGATCGATCGCGAACAGTCGATCTGAACAAAGTCGATCTTGGATGACCTCAGCTCCCGTTCAATCCGTGCAATTCTTTGCCTTGATTTTTCTTTGTATTGCTTGCGAACCGTTGCGTTGGAAGTGTCAACGACTACCGCTTCCCCAGTTTCGGCATCAGTCAAGTGGACCAGCCCGGCGTCCGGGAGCTCCAACTCCCGGGGATCGGTGACCATGACTGCGATCACGTCGTGTTTGCGATTAGCGGCCTGCAGGACCTGGAGATAGTTCGCATCCTGAAAGTCGCTGACCACAAAACAAATCGTCTTTCGATTGGAAACCCTCAACAGAAACTCGACCGCTGCAGCGATGTGGGTTGACTGCCTGTTGCTCCTGAATTTTCGGTTCCGCCGCCGCAAAAAAGACAGCCACCCTTTTTTTGTCTTGGAGGGAGCGGGCTTTGCCGTTGCGTTTCCCTCACCCTGCGCCAACAGCTCCCTGACTACTCTCAGTGAATGTTTCTGCCCCTTGCGAGGCGGGATGTACTGCTCGATTTCACCATGAAACAGTGTCAAACCAATCTTGTCATCGTTGTAAGTGGCCGAAAACGCCAGTAGGGCACACAGCTCGGCAACCGCCTCCCGTTTCGAGCGGTCCACTGAGCCAAAAAATTGCGATGCCGAGATGTCTGCCATCAACATTAACGTCAGCTGACGCTCTTCCACGAACCGCTTGACAAAAGGCTCGCCCATTCTCGCCGTGACATTCCAGTCGATCGAGCGGATCTCGTCTCCCGGAATGTAGGGACGGACTTCCTCGAATTCGATGCCCCCTCCCTTGAATACTGATTCATACTGACCGGCCAGCACATCAGCCACGTGTCTGCCGGTGTTGATTTGAATTTCTCGAACTCGTTTGATGATGTCGGATGCAATCATGTTCAATGCCAATCATGAACTTCCCAAAACCGGGAAACTTCAAACAATTCGACTAGGGAACCGGCACATTTTCCAAGATCCGGTTCACCAGGTCGTCCGCTGATTTGCCCTCGGCTTCGGCTTCAAATGTTAGGATCATTCGATGCCGGATCACTTCGAGTGCAATGCTCTTACAATCATGGGGGGTTACGTAGCCCCGACCCTGAAGGAACGCGTGCGCTTTGGCAGCCTTAATCAGGAAAATCGATGCCCGGGGACTGGCCCCCGATTCAATGAGTGAATCGAGGTTTGGGATCTGGTAGTCCTCGGGGTTCCGCGTTGCCCGGACCAGATCCACCACATAATCACGAACTTTGTCGTCCACCCAGATTTTTTCAATGGTTTCCCGGGCTTGCAGAATTTGCTGGGGAGAGGCGACTTTCTTGATCTCCGGCATCGCCTGCCCCCCGGCCATTCGGGCGACCACTTTTTGCTCTTCCTCACGGGAAGGATAGTCGATCAAAATTTTCATCATGAAACGATCGATCTGGGCCTCGGGCAGGGGGTAAGTCCCTTCCTGCTCGATTGGGTTTTGCGTTGCCAAGACCAGAAAGGGTTCCTGGAACTGAAACGATTGGCCGCCGATCGTGACCTGCCGTTCCTGCATCGACTCCAACAGGGCTGCCTGGACCTTGGCCGGTGCCCTGTTGATTTCATCGGCCAAGACCAAGTTTGAGAAAACAGGTCCCTGCTTTACCGAATAGGTCCCCTCTTTGGGATTAAAAATTTCAGTGCCGATCACATCAGCCGGCAGCATATCAGGGGTAAACTGGATGCGAGAAAAATCCGTATCGATTGCCTTGGCCAGGCTTTGGACCGCCAGGGTTTTCGCCAGTCCCGGCATTCCTTCCAGGAGAACATGCCCCCCGGTCAACAGCCCGACCAGCAGACTGGAAACCATTTTTTCCTGTCCGACGAGGACTCTGCCGATTTCATCGCGAAGCTCCCTGCAAAGTAAAGATTGATTGGCAATTTGCTCTTCAAGCTGTGATGACATGGAAGTTAGTTTTTGACCTGCTGGGCTAGGGAACCACGCAACGGGCTCGCAAAAAAATCGCTGCCTAATCTGCGCCGACTATCGAAACTTCCCAGCGATTATATTGGGTTTTCCCCGCCAAACTCAAGGGTGCGGCTCAGGGGTCTACAGTTCCTGAAAGCGACACCCAACTCCGCGAACAGTCTCTATCCTGCCGCCATCGTTGGCCATTTTTCGGCGCAGGCTCCGAATATGAACATCGATCGTTCGTTCCAGAACATATGTGTCTTGCCCCAAAGCAACATCAATCAGTTCTGCACGAGAAAAGACCCTCCCTGACTTGGACATCAGGAACCACCACACCAACATCCATGTTATTCAACACTGAGTTAAGCCGCTTGCTGGTCTTGCGAAGCCTCCCGTGCTTTTTTCGGACTCTCCGGCGAAAACCGTAAATCGTTCGGGTAATCGCCAAAACGGGGTCGGAGGCTCTCTCTCTTGTTTTGCTGGCAGCTTGTTCAATGACAAGGAGGTCCAAATTCGCTTAAAAACCCGCTGTAGCTTGCTCTGATACCAGAGCCTCAAGGCCAGGCTCCCAACCAATAACCCAACAAATTCAGAAGCCAGGTTAGTATTTGCCAATAAATCCATCTCTTGAATTCGCTCTCGGAGATATTGATGTGTGGTAGTACCATTGGGGGCAGGTCATTGCGATCCCTAAAAACACGCTAGCAGTTTTAGGGATCGATGGTTCTACTTTAACCAAGACACGTTATTCTTCAATCTAACCCGTTCCGATTAAAGACCCTGTAGCCACTCTTCACAGCAGCCCAGCTTTAGCCTGTATTTCTCCATGAATTCATACCACCTGACCCACCTGAAACAACTCGAAGCAGAAAGCATCCACATCATCCGGGAGGTCACTGCAGAGTTCTCCAATCCCGTGATGCTCTATTCAATTGGGAAAGATTCGTCCGTCATGGTTCACTTGGCCATGAAAGCTTTTTATCCGGGGAAACCGCCCTTCCCGCTACTGCATGTCGACACGACCTGGAAATTCAAGGAAATGTATGAATTCCGGGAAAACTATGCGGCCAAGGAACTCGGCCTCGAAGTCCTTACCTTTACCAACCAGGAAGGGCTCAAGCATGGAATTGATCCACTTGAAAACAGCGAGAAGCATACCGAGTTAATGAAAACCGACGCTCTGAAAATGGCACTCGACCAATATCAATTTGATGCCGCCTTTGGAGGCGCCCGCCGGGATGAAGAAAAATCACGAGCCAAAGAACGGGTCTACTCCTTCCGAGACAAGAACCATCGCTGGGATCCCAAAAACCAACGGCCCGAACTGTGGAACCTCTACAACGCCAAAGTGAATCCCGGGGAAAGCATCCGGGTCTTTCCCTTGTCGAATTGGACTGAGCTGGATGTGTGGCAGTACATCCATCTAGAAAAGATCCCCATCGTTCCGCTTTATTACTCGGCACCGCGACCCATCGTTCATCGTGACGGCATCGATATCATGGTTGACGATGATCGCCTCAAACTCAAGCCCGGTGAAGTACCCAAAATCCAAAACGTTCGCTTCCGCACACTCGGCTGCTATCCGCTAACGGGAGCAGTCGCCTCGCCCGCGACCACGCTCCCTGAGATCATCCAGGAAATGTTGTTAACAACCTCCTCGGAACGACAGGGCCGCAAGATCGACCAGGACGAAGGTGGGGCGGGAATGCAAAAAAAGAAAGAACGGGGCTACTTCTAACCCATCTTTCAGCCAGGGACTTCTCTAATCTCTATCCAAGCTTAATTTCATTCGTTCAAACACGACATGTCACACCAATCAGAACTCATCAAAACAGACATAGACGCCTACCTGCAACAGCATGAACAAAAAGAGCTTTTGCGGTTCCTGACCTGCGGCAGCGTGGACGACGGGAAAAGCACGTTGATCGGCCGCTTGTTCTATGACGCCAAGCTGATGTTTGAAGACCAGTTGGCCACTCTTGAAAAAGAGTCCCTGACCCAAGGGACCACCGGTGGCAATTTTGACCCGGCATTATTTACCGACGGACTGACCGAAGAACGTGAGCAAGGGATTACCATTGACGTTGCTTATCGCTATTTTTCAACCAGTAAACGAAAGTTCATTATCGCGGACACCCCAGGCCACGAACAATACACACGCAACATGGCCACGGGGGCGTCGACGGCTGATTTAGCCATTATCCTGATCGATGCCCGTCATGGTGTTTTACCCCAAACCAAGCGACACAGCTTTATCGTCACTCTGCTGGGGATCAAGCATGTCCTGGTTGCCATCAATAAAATGGACCTGGTCGACTTCAAAGAAGAGCGATACGAAGAAATTCAGAAAGAATATCGCGCCTTCGCGGCTCGCCTGGATATGCCCGATCTCCATTTTCTACCCATTTCGGCGCTGCATGGAGACAACATTGTTGAATCCAGCAAAAACATGCCCTGGTTCCACGGGTCAACCTTGATGAACTTTCTGGAGCATGTTTATATCGGATCCGACCGCAACATGGAGGATTTCCGCTTCCCGGTACAAATGGTCAACCGTCCCCACCTCGACTTTCGGGGTTTTTGTGGCACGCTTTCCTCGGGAATCATCCGCAAAGGCGACGAAGTGATTTCCCTTCCATCCCGGAAGAAAAGCCGTGTGAAAGAAATCATTTCTTTTGAGGGCAAGCTGGACGAGGCATTTACCCCTCAATCGGTCACCCTGACGCTCGATGATGAAATCGATGTCAGTCGAGGTGATATGATTGTCCGACCGGGCAACGTTCCCCAGTCAGGCAACGAGTTTGATGCGGCAATCGTCTGGATGTCCGACGATCCACTGGTCCCTGGAAAAGAATATCATTTCAAACACACAACCAACGCTGTGACCGGGACGGTCAGAAAGATTCGTTACCAGATCGATGTTAACACCTTGCATCGACAGGACTCGCCGAAGCTTTCACTCAATGAAATCGGTCGCTGCAGCGTTTCACTAGCCTCACCGATTTTCTTTGATGGCTATAAACGAAATCGATCCACCGGCTCGTTTATTATCGTAGACCGGATTTCAAACATCACGGTTGCCGCTGGAATGAT
>JAZABE010000713.1:0-3455 GCA_036137535.1 Planctomycetota bacterium
TAAGTAAAGACATAAAGAAGCACCTATAGAAGCTAGGTTCTCTAAACGCTCGTGTTCAGGTGTACCTGTTCTGCCTGATGCTCGGCTAATAATTATTGTTTGTATTAGCCCAGGGATTGTTAATTCAGCTTGCAATGCAGCTGCAGTTGCTTGATAGGCGCTTACTCCTGGAACTACCTCGACTTCGATATCTGCGTCGATTAGTTGAGAGATCTGCTCTGAGAGTGCTCCATATAGGCAATGGTTTCAATCATGCACATTCTGAGAATTTCCGCGACCCAAATTTGCCCCCAAGAAAAGGCAAAAGCCCCGGTCTGACCGCGGCTTTTCCTGGTTTAGAATCAAGGCTGAGCTTATTAATCCCACCACCATTGGTTAGGGTCGAGATCATCGACGGAGATGGTTTTCCCGACTTTATCAATCAAGCCTTTGTCGTCGAATTTGATTTTGCCTTCGGCGACGGCCTTAAGAGGTTGAATGTTGACACCACCACCCACGGGGGTCATCAAAGCGTTTCCCTTGAAAATGGCATTGACGGCCGTTGCGACCTGTTTGGGTGCGTTGTACGTTTCGACCGGAAACTGGTCTTCGTCACCGAAGACATTGAGATTCCAACCGGATCGTCCGTAAAAATCCTCTTTTTGAATGAAGGCCGCAGCAATGGACATGTCGACCAAGTTTTTTAATTCAGCGTAGACGGCCGTTCGGTCAGCCATCTGGTGATAATTACGAGTGAATGCTGAACAGAAAGCCATACTGGCGAGGTCCCGACTGTTGGAACGTTGGCGGATGCCATCAGGAGCCACCATTTCATTCTCGGTAACCAGTTTGACACCTTTGCCGACCAGTTGCATTGCGTTCTGATCTTGGCTAACCAGGACACTCTCGTAATCGGGCTCAAAGTACCAACGCGTCAATGCGTTTTTGGCAATTTGTGCGGGTTTGACTTTGCTGACATAACTGGGAATGCGAGCCTGGGGTCGTTCCAAACCGATTCCAATGAGTTTCATCCGGTAATCTGCTTCAACCAGAACTTGTGCAAAATGCGTTTGATCGGAAATACCAAAGACTGAAACGGTTTGCAATCCAAGATTGTTTTTCAGGCCCTGAGCCACTGCCACCGCGTGTTGTTGAGTCGGCTGAACTTGACCCGCAATGCTGACCAGGTAGTCCTGCATCTTTTTCAGCCCTTCCTGGGTGGGATCGATAGAACAACCAATTTGTTTGGTTTGACTACCATCCGGCGCGAAACAGCGTAGTGCCACGACCAAGTCTTGGAGTTGAAGCACGGTTTTGTCCGAGTGCATTCCAACGACTCGACCGGCAATGTTTTCAAAGAAACCTTCAGCGGGACCGGCGACGACAACGTCCTTGGTCTCCGGAAGATAAAAAACATGGGTGATTTGTGTTAACCCAGCCAGGTATTTCATTTCGTCGGTTTCAGATTTGCCATCGGCCAGCAGTTGTTGAATCGCCTTTTCGAGTCGGTTCAAGGAAACTTTACGCAACTTGCTGGGCTTCTGCAGATCGCGATTCAGATTTGCTTTGGCAGCGTTAATGCGTTGCTGGGTGAGTTGTCCAGTGGGATCTTGAAACGTCTGTGTACTCAAGACGCCCTTGGCATCAACTGTAATACCCGCTGGCTGACTAAATCCGCCGATTGCCCATTTCGAGATGGCACCAACAGCCCCAAGGGTCATAAGTGCCAAAATCGAGCAAAGTCTTGCTCGTTGCCAATTCATTCTGATTTCCTCCAAACGTTGCAAAGCCTCCATCGGGCGTTTACCGATGGAATGACGAAAAATTGCTGGCCCGTGAGAGCTTTGTTTACTGATTTAAACAATGCTGAACACCTTAATTATGTTAATTGGGGAAAATGGGGCAGGCAAGAAAGAGTCTGGAAATGATTCGGGTTTGAGCAGGTCCGGGGTGATTTGTTCGGATTTCAAGGATAATTTCGAATAAAACGGGGCAGAAATCCGCCCAATGGGTGTTCACCGGAAACCTCTTTTCCGGCCCCCAATCGCCAATTTGTCTATTTCGTCCGATCATTACGCTAGAATTAATAACCTGTTTGCGTTGACGCGTTTGGGAAATCGAATTGTGGGTTTGAGTCGCGAAATGAATGCTGTGAAATCTTGGTCAATCTTATGCGTAATGTTTTTTCTGACGACCCCGTGGTTCTGGGTGGGGTGTCGTAACTCTGTGGAAAGAAAAGACATTCCCTCCAAGACCGGAAAAGCAAGAGTCGGCGTGGGTAAAAAAGGTGAAGGCTATGGCAACCTCGTTCCAATTTTGAAACCCGCCGCGACCTTCTGGAAGGTCAAAGAAAAAATCGCTTTTGAAATCGTGATTCCCAAAACACTGCAATTGTTCGAAGCCACTCATGGTCGCAAGCCGAAATCCCACGCGGAATTCATGAAAAAAATCATTGAAGAAGGGAAAGTCAAACTTCCGCAACTCGACGAAGGCCTGGAATATTTTTATGATGCTCAGAACGGAGAATTGATGGTCCGTAACCAAGTTGCCCGAGATTAGCCGTTTATCGCAAAGGTTACGATCCATTCAAGTTCAACCTGTTCTTTTTGGATTTGGGTTCTTGTTCAAGAGTTTGATAATGCGCATCGCCCTCGCGAAACCGGTTGTGACCGGAATATTACTGTTGGGTAATTGGTTTCTATTGATCCACGGTGTTTCTCCAGCAAGTGCGCAAGAAAGTTCTTTGCAAACACAGTACCAAGGAGCTTATCAGGTTCATCGGCAAGCTTTGTTGAACATCGCCGAAAAGTGTAAAGAACTTGGTCGAAACGACCTGGCTGAATACACCCGGTCCTGGGTTCCGCAAAAAGACCCTGCCCGGGACTATTTTTACCTACTACCGACTCACCGTCGAACGTCCGTGCCAGAACTGTCGGGTCAAACTGGCCAGTTCTGGTTCAAAGCGTTTCAAAACCGGAGAAAAGCGTACTCGGCTGAACTCTTGCGACTGGCAAGGTTGGCTAACACCCGGAAAGACTATTCGCTGGCGTTTCAATTACTGCATGAATGTCTTTTCCAGGATCCCGAGAATACCGTGGCTCAAAAAATTCTCGGTGCAAGCAGTTCGCCGATGAAAGTCCGGGTGAATCGGTACCGTCAAGCGGATCGCTTATTGCCCGGAGGCTCGATTACCAAGTATGAAACGGATCACTTTGTGCTCTACACGACGATCGATCAAGAGATTGCCGAAAAAGCAATTCAGAACTTCGAGCAATGGTATGGGGTCTGGCGACAGCATTTTTACTCGTACTGGGCGAGTGCGACCTGGATGAGCCGACGCTTTGAAGCCGATGTTAAAACCCCAAGAAGGTCTAAGAAGTTTAAGGTGGTTCTTTACCCAAATCGACAGGAGTACTTGGAGAAATTAAAGCCGACGACTCCCGGGATCGAAGTGTCCTTGGGGTATTACCTTTTCA
>JAZABE010000714.1:0-11797 GCA_036137535.1 Planctomycetota bacterium
GAAAACCTGTCGTATTTTTACCAGGGTCGAAAAGAAACGCTCACGGACGTGCATGGGCGAGTTATCCATGAAATCATCGCGTAATTAACATCGCGTAATTAACATCGCGTAATTAACATCGCGTAAGCAAAATCCCAGGCTCACGTATGATATTCTGCGTTGACTCTAACATAGTCGTAGGTCAGGTCACTCGTCCAACACTTGGCAGAATTCAGATTGCCTGAATCCACTCCCAGTTCCATCACAATCTGAGCGTCAAACTGATCCTTAAGTGATTGGCTCACTTTTCGGGCGTCGAACTCTACGGGGGTCCCGTGCCTGAATAGCAGCGTCCCATTCAACCACAATGAAGATTCGTCCGGGTCAAATTGAATTCCACTGTACCCTGCAGCGCTAACAATCCGCCCCCAATTGGGGTCGGTCCCAAAGATCGCCGTTTTGACTAATGGGCTATCGGCAATGGCCCTGGCGACCGCTTGAAGTTCACTCTCGGCCTGCAAACCCCTGACTTCGACCGTGATCAAGTGCTGCGCTCCCTCCCCATCACTAGGGATCATTTTCGCAAGGGATTCACAAGCTCCATCCATCTCTTCAAAAAACAAGCTGGTCGATTCCGGGCGAGACGGTTCGAGAGACTCTGGTGCAAACAAAAGAACTTGGTCGCTGGTACTCGTATGGCCATCGACACTAACACAGTTGAATGTCCGGTTAATCACCTCTCGAAATGCAAAACGATGTTGTGGATCTGAACCCAGCGGAAAATCTGTTAACAAAACCCCCAACATCGTGGCCATTTTAGGACCGATCATTCCCGCGCCTTTGGCAATACCTAACACAGTGTACTCTCGGTCGTGACAAACAAATCGTTTCGAGACGATTTTTGGAAAAGTGTCCGTCGTTAAAATCGCCTCGGCAAAACACTTCACATCTATTTCGCCTCGATTCAACACACTGATTGCCTGCCGAATCCCCTTTTCGACCTTATGCATGGGCAGGGTTTCACCGATAATTCCGGTGGACATCACAAAAACATCATCCAGCTCACAGTCCAGCTGGTCCGCGACCAACCGGGCCATCGTTTCCGTGTCAGACTCTCCCTGTTTGCCGGTACAGGCATTGGCATTTCCCGAATTGATAACCAGGGCTCGACCCTGCCCAACACGATTTTCATTCCAATCTACTGAAGAAGCCCGAACCAAGTTCTGGGTAAACACCCCATAGGTCCTACAAGGTTGGTCCGCTACCAACACTGCCAAATCCGATTGGGCACTTTGTTTAAGGCCACAAGGCACCCCTGAAAATGAATACCCGGAGGGTATGTATATTGTCTCGTTGACCTGGTTCATATTCGGTTGGATTGATTTGAAAAAATCGGTTTATTGAGGTTCTACTTGTCCCTGTGACATTTTCTCAGCGCACCAGATTTTCCAGTGCATCAGAGCAGTGAACAGGTTTCTTCAAAGCCATTCATTAAGTTGAAATTTTGAACAGCAGCTCCGGAAGCTCCCTTGATTAGGTTATCCAGGCAACTCACAAGAATGATCTGGTTACCACTAGTCCTCACTGAAAGGTCACAGAAATTGGTGCCGGAAACAAACCGGGTTGCCGGAAGATCGCTTCGCACACGAACAAAAGGACTCTTCTCGTAGAAGACCGCGAGCTGATTCATCAAATCCTGCTCGGAAACATCACCTGCCTTGCCTGCATAGATGGTGGACAGGATACCCCGGTCCATCGGCACGAGGTGCGGTGTAAACAAACAGCTCGTTTGAACACCGGCAGTCCGTTCCAGTAGATCATCAATTTCGGGCTGATGCCGATGGCTGGCAACTTTGTAGGCCATCACAGACTCGTTACATTCTGGAAAATGAAAGGGAAGCGAGGGCTTTCTTCCGGCACCACTGACGCCGGTCTTGGAATCCACAATGATGCCTTCCGGCAAGACCATTCCTGCCTTCAGCAAGGGAGCGAGTCCCAGGATCGCAGAGGTTGGGAAACAACCTGGATTCGCAACCAAATCTGCACTGGCGATTTCCTCTCGAAACAACTCAGCCAGTCCATAAGGGACTTTTCCGACCGTCCCTGGATCAGGGTGATCGACACCATACCAAGACTCATAAGTTGCCAACGATGACAATCGATAGTCCGCGCTGAAATCAATGACTTTAAGCCCCTCTTCTCGCAACTCCCGGACGGACTTCGCCGATGCGCCGTGGGGCAAACAGCAAAAGGCAAAATCAGATTTTTCGGCCATGACTTTAGGATCAAATGGCTCAAAAGCCAGGTCCACCAGACCCTCGAGTTGAGGATGGATTTCCGAGATTCTTCGGCCCGTGCTTTCCCTGGACGTCATGCAAGTTACCGAGGCGCGCGGATGCCGCAACAGGATTTTGATCAGTTCAAAAGCGGTGTAGCCCGTAGCCCCAACAATACCGACACGAATCATGAGCAGTTTCTTTAATTCTTTTTGGCTTTTTTCTTTGCTGGCCCCGGTTGCTTGTCCGCCGGCTTCGGCGGCTTCGGCGGCGAGTATTGTTTTCCGTCCGGAGTCGCCAGATCGACTTCGACTTCACCTGCCTGGTAATAAATCCGAATCCCAAGTTTTGCCTGGTGAATGGATTTCAAAATAGCCCGCGCCTTACCAAGATGCATTCTAAACTGGGGAGCTAATTTGATTTGCTCCTCGATCTCCTTCAATCCATAAACCTTGGTGAAATTCGCTTTAGCTTGTGGACTCGGCAACTTGTTGTATTCGTCCTTTAATCGTTTGAAATTGGCTTGTGCCTGTTGGATCTTACCATCGAAACTCCCAGCCAGCTCCTCAAATTTCTGGAACGTCGTCAACTTTTGTGGTCTCTTGTCAGGTGTGATGTAAAAGGTCTCCATGGAGATACTAAACTTAGAACCGCGAAGTTTACTCGTAAGCACACCCCTAACATGCTCGACATTGTCCTGCTTAAATTGCAATGCACTTTTGTCTGCCCGCCCAGAAAGAAAGGGCTTATTCTTGGGAAACTCAAATTTCGCGAGCGATTTTGGAATCTCAATCAGGACAACCCGAACGCTTTCCAGGTTTGGCAAATAATCCAATTTTGCTTCCGCGGTCGTGTTAAGGGATTTACTGAAATTCAGGCGGGACGACACAACTGGCTCCCTTAAGGCAATCACATGCCGGTACTGGGCAGCCTTGATCTCAATAGCACAATTCGACAAGTAAATCGAATTGACCAAGGATCCCGCTTCTTTCTGCCAAGTAAAACCAAAATCCCCTCCATCAAAGGTGAAATTCGCAACGTGCTTGGAAGAGTCCTTGGCCACCATATTAACGTGCCACGTTCCATCAATACTCGTTGAAGCGCGAAGCGTGAAGACCATCTTAGCCTTGGTAGCTCGCTCTCCCCCATGGAGGGTGACACTGAGAGGGAAATTCCCAGGAACGGCGAGAGAAAAAAGTTTTTGAAACCCCAAGTCGTTCTCACCTTTTTTCAACGTTGGCAATGCAATGAATTGCGGAGTTTTGCTAAACGGATTAGCAAACTTGGCCGTTGCTCCGCCCCCGCTGTTTTTTGAATTCTTTCCCTCTTTTTTTTCAAAGAGGTTAATGGCCTGATCTTCTGTTTTCTTTGGTTTACCGTCTTTGGGTTTACCGTCTTTGGGTTTACCGTCTTTGGGTTTACCGTCTTTGGGTTTACCGTCTTTGGGTTTACCGGGTACTTTTTGCTGGGATTCGTTGGGGATAAGAACCTCCTTTTTTGGCTCTTGATTCGGATTTTCCAGCGGATCCGATTTCGGAAAATCCGGGGGGTTGGCTTTACCTAAATCACCCTTGGGAGGTTTTTCCTGATGATCGGATGGTTCTTTCTCAGACCCCAGTTTTTTGGAACCCTCTATTTCCTGCATCCTCTCCTCAACCAATTCCTTAGGTTTTAGAGCAGTCTCCTGTCCGGATGCGGTTTGCGGTTTGTTTTCATTTGCAACCTTGTCCATCAGTTCCCTGTGCTTCGCATCCTTGATTTCCGAAGCCAACTGTTTTGGGTCGGAACCACTCTCACCTGTAAGAAAATAAATCGATGCACCCACAATCAGGCCAACCACAACACACAAAGAAGCAATGAGAAATTTGCGTCCCCCTTTGGAACCGCTGGCTTCAGGGTTGCTGGCGTCAGGATCGCCGTCCTGCGATTTGCTGTTTTTACCCTTGTTGCCCTGCTTCTCGACAGGCTTGATGGTCACCGCACTCGTATCGACCATCTTTGGAAAGCGATGAGCAGATTGAATTTCGGAGACAACTTCAATTCCATCAAAATCACCAAATAGCCCGTCCGGTTTTTCAATTGGCTCCAATCCGCCTGTCTTCACTTCGGGAACCTGGACGTGATCAACCTCTGCCGGTTCTAGCGGGCTTGCCCCGGATTGAGGTTCTTCTCCGGTCACAATTTCTATCGGAAAGCTTGGGTCAGTGGAACTTTTCTGCTTGGGAACGGAAATCTCGGGAGAAACCGCCGAAGTTGCCGCAGAAACCTTCCCAGATCGCAACCCGAGAACGGATCGAAGATCTTGGATTTTCGGTTCAGGAAGGGACGCTAGTTCAAAGAATTTGTCTGCCATGGAGTTCCCAGCAATCTGGGGTTTATCCAGATCTCCGCTTAACAATCCACAAGCAAGCCATCCGAGTGAACCAACATCCGTTTTGGATTTATTTTTAGGACCTTTACAAAATCCAATTTCACCCGGCAAGTCAAGAACGACCCGCTGATTATCCGTGAGCTGAATGCAGTGACCATTGATCATTCCATGGGTCAGCCCCTGGGACTCCAATCCTGCCACAGTTCGCGCCAATTTTTCAACCAGTTTTTCGACCAGTTTGGCGTTTTGGCGTTTACCCGCCAATTTTTCAACAAGCGGCTGGCCTGTCGGACATTCCGTAACGATGATCTTACGGCTGCCCACTTCTTTGATTTCGATGACTTTAGGCATTCGTGGCTCATTGAAAGCCTGGAAGGCCTTCACCCGGCCCAAGTAGATCGACAATCGTTTTTCATCAGCACTGATTTCCTTGGAAAGCAACCGGAGCCGATTTCGGCTGGTTTTTCCCTGCGAGTCGACCAAGTAAACTTCACCAAATTCATCCTTGCCAAGGAAATCAACCAGTCGATAGTCACCCACCAAAAAATTGTGTTTTCCGTTAAGCAGCCTCTGGGCCTGCCACTGGGTCAAGTCATTTCCGGAAACCAATTTCTCTAAATCAGAGGCTAAAAGCGTTTCTTTTTTCAACGCTTTTTTTAGGTCTAAAAGTCGTTCACCCGTAACTAGATCATTCTTTTCAAGAACGTCAAAAAACGTTTTTAATTCAAGAGTCGCCATGTTCAGAAAACGGCAAGGATAAAAAGACAAGGAATCTCCGCCCTTGATCAATCATAGACGATTTTCACATTTATTTCATGTCTGGGACGGTAATTAACACGGCGATCGGAAAGGTTAGGTCGGTCAGGAACCGCTTTCATTGGGTTAAAAACCCTAGAACCCTCATAATCCTAGGGGCATCAGCCAAAAACGGGTCATCCAGCGTCACCGGCCAAGGGTCTCTGAAGTTTGCTCTCACCTAGCAAATAGCCGTTTCCCTCGGTTCACCCTCGCTGCTTCTCCTTAAACTTCTCTTGCCACCTCCACTGCAAAATACCGGGTCAGCCGAAGGTGTTTCCGCCAATGACAGAAAAGGCATTCGACGACTCAGGCGATTAAAGCCGACCTTGATAAGCTTGAACCGCCAACTCATCACACCGTTCATTTTCAGGGTGCCCACTGTGTCCGGCAACCCGCGTGTATTTGACCGAATGCCGTCCGAGTTGTTCGTCGAGCAACTGCCAAAGTTCCACGTTTTTGACAGGCTTCCATGACTTGCCTTCCCGACGTCGCCAACCATTTGATTTCCACTTGGCCATCCAGTCGGTAATGCCTTTGCCAACGTAAACACTGTCTGTGAATATTTCGACTTGGCAAGGCCGTTTCAATATTTTCAAACCCTCGATAACCGCGCGTAATTCCATTTGATTATTAGTCGTGTCCGCCTGGTAACCCGACTGCTCCATTTCTTTTCCACTAGCAAGATGTCGCAAGATTAAAGCCCACCCTCCAGGACCTGGATTGCCACTACAGGCACCATCGGTAAACAAGTAAACATTGGGTTCAAAAGGCATTGAGTGTCTCAGCGTTGATCGTAAACAGTTGAAAAATGATAGACGGTGACTTATTTTCTAACGGGTATTTCAAAACACAGCTATTCGAATGCACGGTAACTATTCGAATGCACGGTAAATTGCCGTCGAAATCTTCGACAGTTCAGCGTGTCCACAGTTGGACAAAACGACAATTCCCTGTTTTCTGTCTGGGTAAAGGACCATCCGTGAGCGGGCCTCCGAGTGAGATCCCCCATGGTAGACTTTCAAAGTGTTATTTTGGCGAGACACGAAAAACCCCAGACCGGCATTGGTCGGTTTTCCCGAGTCCAAGTTTTGGGCTGTCCACATCCTCTGCTGGGACTGCTGATTGACTAATTTTGAATTGATCAATGCTGCAGCCCAGTTCGCAAAATCCTCGATATTGGATTTATAAGCCCCAGCTCCATGTTTCCAATCATGGGCGTAGCTGGGCACGCGTTCAACGTCGCCCAGTGCGTTTTTCTTGTAACCAACGGACCAATTTTTTTGTCCGACAGCTTCTTCGTCCAAACCGAATGAATCCAGCCCCAGTTTTTGAGTGATTCTCTCCTTGATTTGATCAGGAAGATTCTGGTTCCCAGCCCGTTGAATCACAGCCGACAGAATGACAAAGGCATAGGACGAGTAACTATAGCCAGTCCCTGGCGCTCTCAGTAACGGGGATCCGCCGAACCGATTAATGGAAAAAGCGGGATCCCGGGCACCTCCCTGGCTCGTGATGGGTTTTGCGAGTTTCAGAATCGTTCCATTGGAATAATGAGGGTAGCCACTTTGATGACACAATAAATGCCTAACAGTGATTCCATTGCAATGGGAGGGAAGTTCGGGCAGGTAGCGGATGACTTTGTCTGCCAGCCTGAGTTTTCCCGCTTCCATAAGTTGCATGGCAAGAACGGCAACCACAGGCTTGGAGTTGGAAGCCCAGTTGGTAATCGTTTTTGAAGTGAAAGGAGTTCCATCTTCTCGCACTGCCAATCCATAGCCCTTCACATAGACAATTTTTCCTTGGCGGATGATTCCAATTGATACTCCTACCAGGTTTTGAGAAATCATTTCGGATTTCACCGCCCGGTCAACACGGTGCCGGGTGGAGAGGTCCAATTGCTGACCGAATCCTGTTGACAAGATTCCTGACCAGGCAAGTGTAAGAACAATGCGAGCTAAATACATTCATCGTCTCCTGGTTTCAAAGGGCAATTACCAACGCTTTAAGTTCCACAACGACTGCTGACCTCGTCCCCGTGAGATTTTCAACGGGACCAATTGTTATGCTACAATTAAAACGGAAACGATTCATTCTAGTCATTGACCATGAACAATTCATTTAGCCCTTGCAAGAACCGTGAAATCTATTTGACTCGTCGTGAGATGTTGTTGCGAGGGGGCGGTGGTTTTGGGGGAATCGCATTGGCTGGCCTTCTCAATCCTGCACAGTTACTTGCCGAATCTGATCTCAAGGTTCCTCGCAAACCCCCAAAAGCAAAAAACATTATCTTCATCTTCCTGGAAGGTGGACCTAGCCATCTCGATACGTTTGATCCAAAACCGGAACTCAAGAAACTCGCTGGAAAACCGCTGCCCAAAAGTTTTGGTCCCATCATCACCCCGATGGGAGAATACAACGCGCCGATCATGCCAGACAAACGGAGTTGGAAACAACATGGACAGAGTGGGACCTGGGTCAGCAACTGGTTGCCTCATATTGCAAACTGCGTTGACGACCTCTGTGTCATTCGGTCCTGTTGGGGCAACGGACTCAATCACTCAAATGGCGTTTGCCAGATGAACACCTGTGAGATCATCGGCGGACGGCCCTCGCTGGGTTCTTGGGTCAGTTATGGATTGGGATCTGAAAATCACAATTTGCCTTCATTTGTTGTCATGGAGGACAATGTCGGGAAAGTCATCAATGGTCCGCGAAATTGGAGTGCCGGGTTCATGCCGGCGAAATTTCAAGGAACACCCTTTTTACCCGGCAAGAACCCTATACAAAATTTATCAACACCCAAAGACCTAGAACTGGGACGACAACTCAAAAAACTCAGATTTCTTCAACGTCTCAATGCAGAGCATTTAGAAAACCGCGAGGAACAAACGGAGCTCGATGCTCGCATCAGAAGTTATTAACTGGAATTTCGAATCCAAGCGACTGCTCCAGAAGCGGTCGACCTTTCGCAGGAAACAGAAGAAACCCAGAACCTGTATGGAATGAACCAGAAAGCAACTGCCACCTTTGGGCGACAGTGCCTCCTCGCCCGACGCCTGGTCGAACGGGGCGTCCGGTTTATCCAACTTTATCATGGATCTGGCAGTCGCTGGGATGCTCATTCCGCAATCGAAAAAAACCATGGGACCAATTGTCTCGCATCCGATCGGCCGGTAGCAGCATTAATCCAAGACCTCAAACGTCGTGGTTTATTAAGTGAAACACTTGTCATATGGGGAGGCGAATTTGGCCGAACTCCCATGAGTGAAAAGGGGGATGGCCGCGACCACAATCCCTATGGATTCACAATGTTCTTAGCGGGCGGCGGAGTCAGAGGGGGGCAAGTCGTTGGAACCACAGATCCAATTGGGTTACATGCGGTTGAAGACCGACTTCATATCCACGACCTGCACGCAACATTCCTACATGCGATTGGTCTAGACAACATGAAATTGACTTTCAACCACCAAGGCAGGCTGGAGAGACCGACGATCAACCAAGGCAAGCCCTGTCTGAAACTTTTTTCCTGACCAGCCTACCCCTTTTTCAAGGTGTCACCAAAAAACTCGTAACGGCGTTGATCAATTCTTCTCGCCGAGTCCAATGAAGTTGATGTCCACCGCCATGAAACTTAACGTGGAAAAGATTTGGTTTCAACGATTTCATGATGGAGACATCCTCGTCGGTCAACATTCCCCCGGCATTCGGGTCACCCTGCAATACGAGCATCGGGCACTCAATCATTTGCGTGACTTGCTGAAAATCATAATTTCGAAGCCAGCGGGATTCGACAATCGGATCTAATACCCCGGGATCAATTTTGGCTAAACACTTGGCAGCGAAAATAAGGCTCGCTTCATCCCGAATGTCACTCAACTTTTGAATCACCCCGGATACCGGGTCCACTATTTTGACCTCAGCCAATGCAGACGCAATCGCCCAAGGTTCCCGGTGAGCATGCACAACATCCCGGATGCCATTGAAATAGCTCAGCAACGGGGTCTCCTGTATTCGGGATCCCATGGTCTCAAAAGGCGGGTCCTCGAGAATTGCACCCCCTATTTTATTTCCCAGTTCTGCGGCAACCGCGGCCACTACCATCGCCCCCAAGGAATGTCCATAGAGAATGACCGGTTGCTCGAACTGGGACTCGACGAACTGCACAACATCCCCGACATAATGCATGACTTCGTATTGTTTCGGGACCCGTTCTGATTCTCCATGGCCCCGTTGATCGAGTGCAACGCAGGTCCAATCGTAGCCCAAATAGGGAAATAATGGACGAAAATCCTGCCAGCACCGCAGGACGCCATGGACAAAAACCAAGGGAGGACCCGTCTGGTGTCCCTGGTAAACATTGAGCGAAAGAGGATCAAAAGGAGTTCCGTCTGTTGTAACCATTCGTCTGCTTTTGTGTTTTTCTTAAAGTGGATTACGATATCACGGACAATTTCAAATGAGAACCTGACACCCTGTCTACCTTACATGGCTAGAACGGCCTTCCTATCCCTTAGCACGATTTCCCATGCCTGACGTTTCTGTATTGCTACCTGTCTTTAATGGTGAAAAGACGATCCGACGGGCAGTCGACTCCATTCTTGGCCAATCCTTGGCTGCATTGGAAATCATCGTTGTCGATGACGGTTCAAATGATGCTACGTTGAAAATCCTGCATCAACTCCAGGATCCAAGAGTCAGAGTTACTTCCACCCTTCATCAAGGAGTGGCAGATGCGGCCAACCACGGCCTAAACTATTGCTCTTCAAAATACATTGCCCGGATGGATGCCGATGATGTTGCCCACCCAGAAAAGCTCGAAAAACAGCTGGATTATTTAAAACAAAATCAACTAGATGTTGTCGGCTGCCAGGTGAGAATCCTAGACGAAGCTGGCAAGGGTGTCGAATCGATGTTGGGTTATCAACAATGGATTAATCGGGAAACCCTAGACCCTGAGTCGATCCGTGGACTACGGTTCGTAGAACTGCCCATGGTCAATCCGACGATTTTAGCTGACCGATCCTATTTTGAACTTGGATTTACCAACAGTGAATTCCCGGAAGACTATGACCTCTTTCTCAGAGCCCTGGAGCAGGGATTCCGTTTTGGGAAAGTCAGCCAGGTGCTCTTTGACTGGTATGATCTTCCCGATCGACTGACCCGGAACCATCCCCGGTATACAGAAACCGCATTCGACCACTGCCGAAAACATTTTTTGTTGCGGGGTCCGTTAAATTCGGTCCGGGAAATCGATTTCTGGGGGGTTGGAAAAACTGGCAAGCCCTGGTTGCGATGGCTGAAACACAAAGAAATAAAAATTCGACGCTGTTTTGACATCGACACCAAGAAAGTCGGACACAACATTCATGGAGGCTTCGTCGAACATTGCGAAAATTTGAAGCGTCCTGATGGAACCAAGCTATTCATCGCAGTTGGCAAAAGAAATGCCCGTTGTCTGATTGCCGACTTTCTCTTGAAAAAAGGATTTAGGATCGGTGAAGATGCCTGGTTCATCGCCTGAAACTCAGTTCGCGAATTTGAGTTCCATAATGTTTACCGGTTTTTCCAGCTCTGGAATGAGTAGTTCGCTGAAGACGGGCGACCACTGCCTGTTTTGAATCCAGTTCCTAAATTCACGTCCAGTGTCGCGAAAAGGATCGCACAGGAGGACCCTTCCATCGCGGTTAAGGTGTTTTTTCCAGAAATCATCAAGCGGATCCCAATCGGCGGAATCGTAAATAATCTCTGCTCCTAAAATAATATCGAATGATTCCAGCGTCGACTGCTCTTGGCACCAGTCAATGAATTCAAATCGACAATTGGCGCGCCAGTTCCAGCAATTGATCTTGGAAAATTCGAGTGCTGGTTCTGCGTTATCCGCAAAGGTCACCCTGGAACCCCGGCTGGCAGCAACCGTTCCCGCCAGCCCCAGTCCACAACCCAAGTCAAGAATCGAACATTCTCCGAAATCGCCTTCAGAAATCAGCTTGCAAATCGCCCGGGAACTTGTCCATTCTTCTGCCCAATATGGCTGCCACCGTAATTCACCCTCTCTTACAAGATCAACCGGCAATTCCCCAGGATTTTCAACTCGGGTAAAAAAATAGGAGATTGCCCCAAAATCAATCGTTTCCGTAATCAACGGGTAGCGGCCAGCAAGGTCTTGAAAGAGATCACGGTAATCGGTATCGCCGCTGAGCGATGGGTCACCAATATTCAACTCACTTCTTCCTCGTTAGCATCCATCCGGTGGCAACCGACCACAATGAAAATCCAAGCACAAATAAATGCGCAGGCCATAACACCCCAAACTACACACCAAAAAGTAAAGCTAAGTTCAATCATTGAAAAAACCCTTCACAGATCTCGACAA
>JAZABE010000715.1:0-1210 GCA_036137535.1 Planctomycetota bacterium
AACCGAATCTCCGCCAAACTCGCTTCGGTTTTTTCCGATTTTTCCGTTGCCTTTGCTTTTCCGGCTTGGATCAAAACAATCCCGGCAATCCCCAGCAGGACCGAAAAAGAATACCAAGTCCAGTTGATCAAATGCCAACCATCTCTGGTGAACTGAACCCCAGAAAGATCCTTAATCTCAAAAGCAAAACTTTTTAACCTTTGGCCCTCTTCATCGGTTCGCTCCGTTTTTGCATTTAAATCTGAAATTTCCTTGACATATCTCACGCCTTTTTCCGGTGCCCTCCAGACGGTTGCCAAAGCGCCGGAAACAAACCCGATCCACAACAGAGACTGTCCAATTCTTTTACTGTTCATTGATTTGCCATCTTGGTGTCTGAATAACTAACTTTGATTACAAAAACACTTTCTGCATCGCGACTCCTACGCCCACCAGCGCCTCACCCACGATCAACCCTGCTGCAACCGGGATACCAACTTCCTCTGACCATCGTCTGCCGAGAAAATGGTTACAAAAAATCCTGACAGTGCAACCAATCGTGTAGGTCAAGACAATGTCGAAAGGCATATAAAACCCGAGCGCAATCATCACCCCGATACCGCCGAGACCACTGGTGGCCAACAACAGCCCCAGCAATGCCGCAGCAACATAACGGTAGGTTGGCACATTACCATCGACGATTCCCTCGATGACACTTGCCAATGCACTCGCCTGCGCTGCCGGAAATTGATCACTGCCGATCCCGTATTTCTTTTCCTCAATACCAACCGAATCCTGAACCGACTGCCCTGCCCCACCTGCCGGTTCTGCTCCCTGATTCTCGACCGCAGCAGGCACTGGCATCCGGGCGGACTGTTCTACCGGTTTCCCCGAATTTTCCAAGAGAAACATCAATCCAATCACCACGCAAGGACCCAGCCAAGCACCAACAAATTGCGCCACCTGTTGGCGCCGAGGCACGGCACCCACCAGGTAACCTGACTTGAGGTCAAGCATCATATCGCTCGCCTGGGAAATCGCCAAGCAAATCGCCGCCCCGACCACTAGCGAACTGACAATCGTTTCCGGCTTTCCCATTCCCGTATTGATTGCAATCACAATCAGGATAGTGACCGCGATCAGCGTCATCCCGGAAAGGGGCGACCAGTTGGTCCGCCCTATACATTCAGCAACACTCACACCCGCAATCCAAATCCAGAGTGTCCCGAGG
>JAZABE010000716.1:0-6171 GCA_036137535.1 Planctomycetota bacterium
TGAAAAAGCCGGCCATCATTATAAAGCTTCCAATCCTGTGTACGCACCCAACGGAGACCCGTGCTTTCACCATCCGGTTCAACCCCTCCTGGTTTCGGCAATACTGCGGATTCCGAGTAAACAAAGGAACGCAATGGACCCTCCCGGCCCAGCAGGCGACTGGCAAAACTGACTCCATCCAGTTTGGGTTCCCCAGGAACCCGGACACCAGCTAACTCCATAAATGTAGGTAAAAAATCGCTGAAATCCACAAGGTCGTTGACGGTTTGCCCCGGCCTAATTGTTTTCGGCCAATTGGCAATCATCGGAACATTCGTCCCGGCATCGGTCAATTGTTTTTTCCCACCTGGAACTTCCAGATTATTCCGGCGGGAAATCACCGGTACTTTGATCAACTTCTTTCCCTCAGCGCGGATAATGATCTCCGGAGGCGTGCCATTATCTGCCACAAAAAGAACCAATGTCTTTTCACGCAGTTTGAGTGCATTGAGCGCTGCGACTATCCGCCCAACTGCCCGATCCATTTCAGCAACCATTTCGGCATAACTGTCGTACCGCTCAAAGGGTCCATGGGGAACCGGCGTTTCCAAGTCATCAGTGACCTCGTGAGCCACCGCCATCGAGTAATAGGCTAAAAATGGACGATCTCGATTTTTTTTCATGAATTCGATCAGGCTACGGACATAAAGATCGGGTCCGTAATGTCCGAGGGTATCTCCCCGAACTTTTCCATTGCGATAAATCATTGGTTCGTAGAACCGAGGCCCTTCATGCCACCCAAACAAATCCCAATGATTAAACCCCAACCGCTTAGGATGAAACGGGTCATCCTTGAGTAGTGCCAATTGCCATTTGCCGGCAATCGCTGTTCGGTAACCCGCCTGCGCCAGGTATTGAGAAAATGTGCGGGATTCTTCTTTAGAAGGGAAATCACCCCAAGTGACTTTCCCATGACGGAAGGGATAACGCCCTGACATCAATGTCAATCGAGAAGGATGACAAACCGGCATGCTGTAACAATGGTTGAACTTCATGCCTGTCCGCGCCAGTTCATTAAGATGTGGTGTTCGATAGGACTGCCCGCCATAGCATTCCAAAACTTCTTGCCCAACGTCATCCGCAAAAATAAATACAATGTTTGGCATCCCCTTAACCTCGACCTTTGCCTGGGCGATGGCTAGTGAAGCCTGACATCCAAACAACAACCAACCCAAAAACAGGGCCTGCTTTATCTGAATTTGATTCATTTCAATCACTCCTATTCTGTGGCCATTTCAAACTTACCTGCCGAATCCATTCCCGGGCAATTAATTCATGCCCCTGAGGCAACGGATGCACACCATCCCAAATCCAATGTTCTGGAGAAACCTTCTTGGCCGCCGCATCGAAAAGCAATTGGGTTTTCACATGGACCGCATCAAATTCCTGAGTGAGTTGAAGCACCATTTCACCAATTTGATCCGTGGCTGCCCGACGCATTTCCCATGTTTTATAATTTTGAAGACGCCCCGACTGAAGAACAAATGGGTCTAACAAAACCAAACGAAGTCTAGGGTTTGCTTTTCGGCTCGCTTTAAGTATTTCACGGTAACTGGACTTGAAGACTTCTGGCTGAATCGATTTTCCAACATCGTTCGTGCCGATCAAAATGCTTAGCAAATCAGGCTTTATGTCAATCGCATCTTTTCGCCAACGCCTTCCCAAGTCCGCGACGGTATTTCCGCTAATTCCTCGATTGTAAATCTCCAGTTGCGCATTGGCCAATTCAACTCCCAACCGGGCAGCAATCAGAAAAACATAGCTATGTCCCAAATAATGATTGCGATCTTTTTGATTGCGACCCCATTTCATGTCCGTGATCGAATCCCCCTGAAACAACAACCGGCAACCTGTCGTGAATTCAGGCAATCCGGCATCGACCGGTTGACGCTTTAGGCTTCCAGTAGAAGCGGGACGCATCTGGGGAGTCCAATGCTGACTGTTGGCCTGCGCCATTCCGGCACAACCACTGACAAACAGGTTTCGTCTGCTAAGCATGCGAGGCTTCTTTATTGAACTGCGAGACTTCTTTAGTGAACAAAGAGTGGCCGGACTGATGACCGGGGCAGGTTGCCTTACTTAAGTCCACCCGTTGCAAATCCCCATCCTTCAGACCCATCAAGGTTGAACTCGAAACGATCAACCACCAGTTTGGGTGATTTCATTAGATTGTCAACGGAGAACCGTTTCAAGTAAATCTGGAAAAACCTTTTATGCCATCACCGGCGAGGCCAATCACCAAACCTCACTCAATTCAAGAACATTCCCATCTGCTGTTAGCGTTCCCCAAATTGACCGCCAGTTGAAATTGGAATTCTAATAGCCTGGGTGATCGAAACCCGGTCTTCTCGGCAACACAGTCTTCGGCTTCGATTTAAGCGGGGTCGGTCAACCGAAAAACCAACCCGTGAGGCCATTGGGAAATTCAACCAAACTCCCCTTACCGGCATGGAAAGAAGCCATGGTTTTGATCAATTAATCCCGGAGGTTGCGCAACTGCAGGACCCTGATCATTGTCGGGTGATTCAAGATTTCAATCCAAGGGTTTTCAGCGACTCACACCACCACTGCGAAAAACCAAGGGGCTGGCCATTCCTTTCTTCCAATTCACCATAGAACGAATCCAATGCTGCCTTGCGTTGCCCTGGGTTTTTTTCACCTAATTCTTCCAGCCAACGGACGTTCTCTTGCCCCAGCAGTTCGAACAATTCCTCATCCACAGGTCGCCTGACCAGGGCCGCACCTGGCATCATGGCCGGGGCAGGGGAGAAGAACATCACTGGCGGCATGGAAGAGGATTCCACCCTTTCAAAACAGAGATGATCGATGGCCACGGTCGTGGGTGTCGTGTCACCATTCTTGCGAAATCGGTCAAACATCCGCACCCAGACCTGCGAGACACCTTCTGGCAGAGACACTCTTTTTTCCAGATCGACAATCTCGCCGCCCGGCCCCACGCGACCAAGGGGCTTCCAACTGTTGCCATCCGCGGAGTAGACAACCTGAAAATCATCCTGGTCCGCGGCACTGGTGATTTCAAAGCGACCCCGAAAAATCATCTCGGATTCTTCCGACAGATCAAATTTCCAGCGATGGTCCATCCGCGCACGATTGCCACCCGCGTAAATCTCCTCGGTGACGCTCTCCCACTGGTCATCTAGGTAATAGCCTTGTGGATAGTTCAGGTCATGGCTGCCATACAGCGTCACCTCGCCGTAGCTCTCGCGGGTCACCAGGTCCCCATCCATGATTTTCACCGTTGCCTCGGGGTCACCGGTCAAGCGGTAAGCTTCGTTCTCCAGGATCCGCACCGTCACCGATTCTGCCCCCTCGAACCAATCGTCCGATTTCGGTGTGACAAACAGCCGGGTCATCAGGTTGCCCGCCTTGATCACCTTGGACCCCCTGAGGAATTCCCGGTAATCGGAGTTCTGGGCCGTTCCGGCCAGTTCGTAAAAGACCTCCACGTCATGGTCCAGTCGATTCCGGTCAGCCAACTGGAAACGGAATTGAGCCTTGTTGCCTCCACCTTCGGCGCCTTCCGGGTCAAACACCAGCACATTCACCGCGTCGTCCATGTTGGTCAAACGTCGCGAAAGAAAGAATATCCGACCCACGGTGACCGTGGCTCGTTCGTCCTCATCGGTTCTGAGTGTATCCGCCACCCGCAAGGTCACCTTGCCATCGGTTGCCAGATCCGGATCCACCACGCGAACCGAATACTGCTTCCCGTCGTTCTGGGTGGTCGTCACCAGCGTCTTCCACTGGCTGCTCCCTTCCACCTGGTACTGAAAGCGGAACTGTTCGTTGGTCGCATCGTGACTGGCATAAACAAAGAATTCCATGCTCACGTCGGCGCCCGCCATATCAAACTCCCAGCGGTGTTCCAAACGGCTCCGCTTGTAGGCCCGAAACAGTGTCTCCTTGATGCTCTGTGAATAGGAATTTTTCCAGTACGTGTCCCGGTAGGTCCCCTCGATCTCACCAAAAATCGTCTGGTCCGACAGGGCATACGTCCGCTTCTTGGCCGTCACCGCCACATCCACGATACGTTCCGTGGATAGATTGTCCTCCGCCGTATCCAAGTCGCCATCAAGGCCACCGTCTTCTAGGCGGATGATCAAGTTACCACGCCCCAGTTCCCCCGGGGTGGTGCTGAAAGTGACGGTCCCCGTCGTGCCATTACTGTAGTCGATTGAAAAGTCCGAAAGGAAAGCCCCGTTATCGGTACTAATGCTGAATTCCAGTGGCTGGTCTTCGTGGGGGCCAGAGGATATCTCCCGCAAGTTAAACTGAAACCCGGCGACCGATTCATTGAAATCAAGTTCGAGTGGCGTGACGAACGAAGGGACATCGTTGACCGGGTTGACCGTCAACTCGAAAGACTGGCTAAACGTGGCATTGTCTCCCTTGGTGGAAAGGTCGTCATCCAGCCCTCCATCTTCCACGGTCACCACGATCGTGGACGTGCCGCTCTGGTCAGACTCTGGCGTAAACCGCAAGGTTCCCGTCTCCTCCGGAGAGGTGTAATCCACCACCGGGTCACTCAACAAAACTGGGTTACTGCTAGTCGCACTCACCGCGAGTCGTTGCGATTCACCACCCCCGGCAAAAATTCCGCTCAAGTCAATCACCTGTTCGGGCGCATCCTCGTCGATCGTCACATCCGCTACCGCATCCAGCGTGGGAGGGGGATTCGTATAGATCACATGTCGATAATCTTCCACTTCTCCATCTTCGGCCGGACCCGTCGGGGCCAGTTCACCGGCACTACTTAAGCGAAATCGACTAAAGGTGACCCCTTGGGTTGCATCGGCAGGAACGTCAAAGGCCAGCTCGTTGAGACCCACATTCACCACGACAGAATCGAAGACCTGTTCCCCGGCATCCTGCCAATCCCCGTCACCATTGAAATCCAACCAGGCATCCAGCAGTCCACCTTGCCCCGTAACGGTGACTTCGGCGTGGGTGCGCTGGCCTGCCAAAACGGCACCCAAAACCACACCATCTTCATCGGCTCCATCACCATCGGCCTGCGGCGACGGTGTGCCGTCAGCTTCCAGATCGCGTAAGCTGCCAAGCTGGGGGCCACCGTCTTCATGCACAGCACCCTGCGTCAACCGAAGAACCGGATAAGGTGCCGGCGCATCCCCAAAATCTGCCTGGCTCAAAATCTCAACAGCATAATCTTCAACCTCCCCGTTACTGGCCAACCCTGTAGCGTCCAGGTTGCCAAAGGTGTCGAAGCGAAAACGGGCCACGGTGCTTCCCATCGTGGCGGTGCCGGGAACAGGCATGGCAACCGAATTCAAGCCGGCCACCAGGGGAAGGTCATTGGCAAACTGTTCCCCTGCATCGATCCAGTCGCCATCGCCGTTGAGGTCCAAAAAGGCATTGAGGAAGCCGCTATCCGAAGCGACCACATCCAGCAGGCTGGTTTGGCCCTGCACCACGAAAGGTGGGATGGTGACTCCTTCTTCATCATCAAAACCATCTCCATCATCACCCATGGAATTTCCATCCGGTTGCCCGTCAGGATCCGCATCCACGCCGCTGCCCAAAAAAGGACCGACCTCCAATAGATGTCGTGCGCCGTCATGGACTATCAGCGTGGGGTACTCTCCGTCGGTCGCGTTCAACGGGTCAGGCGCATCCCCAAAATCGAGTGTCGCGGTATTTTCCACCAACGTGTCAAAAGCCAATTGCAAATTCGGGCTAGCACCCATATTTAAAAGTAATTGGTGATACCAGGAGAGATCGTAAAGGTCATGGTCCCCGTCGGCATCAAAATCCCCCGCGGGATTGAAAATCGTATTATTGCTGAGCAAGACCGTTTCAAACACAGACAGATCGTCCGCGTCAATATCACCATCGATGTCCAGGTCACCCAGACCGGCTCCGAAGATCGTTGAGGTAAACAAGCCCGGGTAACGCTGCACGTTCACATTCCCGCTGGCTTCAAAGGAAACAACCGTTGCCACGTGGTTCCCGTGAGTCACCCCGCTCAAATCGATGGAAAACAGGTCCCGGTCAATTTGAGAGGCCTGGCTATTTTCGTCGAGCATCTGAAGAATCGTCTCGTCACTGGTCGCCGCGGGAAGATCCAGAAACACGTGAACGTTGTTAGCAGTC
>JAZABE010000717.1:0-2884 GCA_036137535.1 Planctomycetota bacterium
GCTGGTTGTAAGTCAGTTCACATTGTTGGGAGATGTTCGCAAAGGTAAGCGGCCGAGTTTTGTTCGGGCAGCTGATCCGGAATCCGGTAATCAGCTTTATGAACGGTTTGTGTCGCTGGTTTGCGATAAAGGTCTTGAGGTCAATACCGGTAAGTTCCGGTCCATGATGAATTTGTCACTAGTAAATCAGGGCCCAGTGACAATATTGCTCGATAGCCGAAAAGTGTTTTAAGGGTGACAGCCGTTTGGGCTTGAGATTTCTGGCAAGCTGGGTAGCTAACGCTCTACTTTTCGTTTTATTTCAACTTTACTAAAAGTTCGGGTTAAGGAATTTCCGATAAGTTTTCCGTTAGGCATTCTGGCAGTGCCCTGTGAAAGTATGTCTTGTGCGAATAGTGTTACACCCGCCAGGATATTAAATAAGGATCCCTCCACATGATTCGAACGAAATTATTGGCGTTGGCTGTTTTGGTAGCACCCCTGGTTTTGACAACTGGTCGGGCGCAGGAAATTCGGCTTGAGCCCCCCCAGTTGGATCGAAATGAACTCGTGGAGAATTCGAAACCAGTGGGGAGTCGATCTCCGCAGATTCGGACTCGTAGCCCAAAAACTAAAAGTGGCCCAGTCCGGATGGCGGTTGCCCGCGTAAACCCGAAACAGGAGACGCGTTCGCAGCCAAGGACAAACAGTTTGCGTGCGAATTCAAATAGTTTGCGATCGCAAAGCAATGCGACAGATAGAAGAGCGGTTACCCGGGTTAAATTTGATAACACGAGGTATCTGGGAAATGCTCCAGCGGTCGAAAAAAGGGTGGTTGTCCAACAACAGGAAGAAATCATTGGAGAAGAAATCATCGAGGGTGATCTAGTCGATGGTCAGCTCATTGAAGATGGTGTTGACTGTGGAGGGTGTGGTGCTTGTGAAGACTGCGGCTTTTATTGCCCGCCTTATCAACTGATTTCTTTTGTCGACATGGAGTACAGTTTCGGAGTTCAAGCTTTTGACGGTGTTCCCAATCTAGGAGAAAGTGGTAGTTTTGGATTTAACGAATCGATCAATTGGGGATTTCCCTTTCCAGCTTTTCCTCTGCTGAGTTTGTCAGGACAGCTAGGTGTTCGGTTTGCCCAGTCTGATTTGAACGGAGGAAGTTTTACGGGTGATGTTCGCGATCAGCTTTTTTTAACCGGTGGGATTTCTCGGCGGGTTGATTATGGATTGCAAATGGGAGTTGCCGTCGACTATCTAAATGACAACTGGTATATGGATGGAGCGTTTGCACAACTCCGCTCGGAAATGAGTTTGGTCGGTGGATTTGGAAACCAGCTAGGATTTCGCGTGACCGCCAATTTGGATGATGACACGGAAGATGTCCAAGCTGGCTTGGATGCGATTGGTTTTACGGCAATCAGTAATTTCGAACCCGTAGATAATTATCGAATTTTTTATCGGCATGCCTGGGATCAGGAAAGAGGCGGTCATGCAGAAATGATGGCTGGGTTCACCGAGGATGGCGATGGAATTTTTGGGGCAGATTTTCTAATTCCGGTCGCCGAGAGATGGGCTCTGAATTCCAGTTTTACCTGTTTGATGCCATCGGATAGCAGTTCTGCCACTAGTCAAATTGACGAAAGTTGGAATGTCGGTATGGGACTGACTTGGTACCCCAAAGGTTTGACCACTTGGAGCAAGTTGTACCATCGACCATTATTTAATGTGGCGGACAATGGTACGTTTATGTTTCAACAGTAAACCCTGAATTGGGCAGTCTGCCTTTTGTCACTTTGAACCTGTCAGCACCTTGGACTCCAAGGTGTTTTCGTTTCTTGATCTTAAAATTTGACAAGTCATCGTTTAGATTGAGAATCTAAAGCAAATTGGTTTTCGGTTTCCAAATGCGAAATAAGAAATGAAAATTGTCTATCTGACTGCAGGCGCGGCAGGCATGTATTGCGGAAGCTGTATGCACGATAACGCGTTAGCCAGGGCAATGACGGTTGCGGGTGCAGACGTAGAACTTGTGCCCACTTACACGCCAATCAGAACAGATGAAGATGACTTTTCAGTCGATCAGGTGTTTTTTGGCGGAATCAACGTCTATCTGCAACAGAAAATTCCATTGTTGAGATGGATTCCAAAAGTTTTTGATCGGTTTCTGGATAATCGGTGGCTCATTCAGAAGGTGACCCAAAACGCATCAAATGTTGCTCCCAATGAACTGGGGAAATTGGCTTATTCGATGCTAAAAGGGACCCAGGGAAATCAGAAAAAGGAAATTCGACGTTTGGTGCATTGGTTGGGAACTAAATCTCGTCCTGATGTGGTGGTTTTTTCCAATGTTTTGATTGGTGGATGTATTCCGACCATCAGAAAAGAATTGGGGATTGATTGTTTTGTGACTCTTCAAGGTGATGACATTTTTTTAGATAGCCTGCCGGAAAAATATAAAGCTCTCTGTATCGATGAAATCAGGAAACTCGATTCGGATGTCAAGCAATACATCGTCCATAGTCAATTTTATGCCGACTTTATGAGCGATTTGTTTTCGATTGAAAAACGCCGGATCTCGGTCACACCGTTAGGTATTCAAACGGATGGTTTTTCGAAACGCAAGTCGGTTGAAGGTCGCCCCCCGACGATCGGCTATCTCGCACGGATTGCACCGGAAAAAGGTTTGCATATTTTGGTTGACGCATTTATCAAGTTACGACAATCCGGGCTTGTCCCTGGGGTTAAGTTGAAAATCGCTGGGTGGTTAGGACCGGCTCACGAATCTTATGCCAATCAACAATTTGACAAACTTTGTACTGCTGGTTTGAAAAGTGATTTTGAATTTGAGCGATCCATCGGTCGAGATTCCAAGGTAAAGTTTTTGAATTCACTGGAC
>JAZABE010000718.1:0-13886 GCA_036137535.1 Planctomycetota bacterium
AACTTCCAGGTCGAAACAAACCGGGGAAATTCGGGCACCTGATTCGATTTTGAGTCATTCATTTTTGGATCCAATCCTTCCTTTCCACAAGCCATGGAAGTCCCGCCAACAATCGCTGCAGCGGAGGTCGTTTTCAGAAAATTCCTACGGTCGAACATATTTGATTACTTTCAATTCAATGGTGTCAAAGGAGATTCATAATGTCCGGCATACTTTACCTTTCGTGTGTCCGTGTTTCGCCACCACTTGCGTGGTGAATTTCTTCCCATGGCTCCGATCCCGGCCTTCAGCACGTCCAAGCCATAGGGATCCTGTCGCACACCCGCCAGTGCATACAGCCGTAAATCCAATCCCAGCGGATCCCGCCCCTTCAATTCCGGCCGTGAATGAACCCCAGGTCTGAAAAAATCCTTCGCCATCGCCGCCCCGACGTTGACAATTGGTTCAAATCGCTGAAGTAAATCCTCGCCTGTTTCATCGGTTGCCTTGGATGATCCCATACCCAAAGAATAATGGGTCGGTCTGGAAAAATCGAGTCAACACCTCGCCCGGCTGAACATGTTTGATTTTTTTTGCTATGTTGCTCGAATGAACTTTGCAGACCAACTGATCGCCCAAGTGAAATCAAAAGGAAATGCTGTTTGCGTTGGGCTGGATCCCAGGTTCAAAAATCTTCCCCCGGAAATTCGCAAAGATTGCGACGAAAAAGACTACCCGTCGGTTGCGTTGGCTTATGAACAATTTTGCCAAAAAGTGATTGACCGGGTCTCCCCCATCATCCCGATCATCAAACCCCAAAGTGCTTTTTTTGAAGTCTTGGGTCCACCTGGCTTAACCGCCTTATCAAATATTATTCAATATGCGACCACAAAGAACCTATTGGTCCTGATGGACGCCAAAAGAGGAGATATCGGCTCAACCGCCGAAGCCTATGCAAAGGCTTACCTGGGCATCGGACCCGACGGCTTTTCCTCCAATGCGTTGACCGTCAACCCATACATGGGCGTTGACACCCTGCAACCGTTCGTGGAAACAGCCGTCTCAAATCAAAAGGGAATTTTTGTTTTGGTCAAAACTTCGAATCCTGGGAGCGGGCAGTTTCAAGACCAAGTGACTACGAGTCAAAATCAAGCCCTCTTCGAGTTGGTCGCTGACGAAGTCGAATCACTTTCAAAGAACGACTTGGGTGAATGCGGCTACGGACCCATCGGTGCCGTGGTCGGAGCAACCTATCCGGAACAACTCATTTCACTGCGAGCGAGGATGCCACATTCCATCCTCCTAATTCCCGGTTTCGGTGCACAGGGAGGAGCGGTTGATGACGTGCGCCACGGTTTCGATTCCGAAGGAATCGGCGCAATTGTCAACTCTTCCCGGGGAATCATTTTTGCCTATGAAAATGAGCAATACGCCAACCAAAACTGGGAATCCGCAATTGAATCGGCTTGCCATAAAATGGCTCAGGAGTTGTCGATCGATGAGCTCCGTCACTAAAGACCCAAAGGGCCTAAACGACCGTTAACCTTCAATCAACGCCCGGGACAGATCAGACCATCATACTCGACGATTTTTCCGTCCGGCCGATTCTGGGTTACCTGGTGAATCTTGTCGTCCGCACAAACAATGTAACCATTATTTAGGATCGTCTGACCCGGTGTGTAAATCCATTTTCCTCGGTAAGTCACCATCGGTATGTCATTCTCCAATTGATCCATCTGTCCGCCCATCAACCACAATTGGATCCTGACCAAATTGACAGTCGATTTTGCGAAACCTGCCGCGTTCTTTCACAATCTGTTCTCGGGCACTGAGTTGTTCAATCACCTCAAGGACTGTGATTGCCAAAAAATTGGTTGATTTGTTCCATTCCCACCAGCGGTAATTCACATTGATTATCATTGCAAACAAAGACGGTTGGCTTTCCCTCCACCATTTCTCGGCCAATCCAAAGAGCTTCATCAATCAAACTCGAAACCGGATTTGAATCTTCGTAAATTGGACAGACGATCCGGTTGGGATGATAGCTTGAAAAAATCGCTCGCAAAACATCTCTTTGGTTTTCGGCGTCACTACAAATCACAATCTCTTGTCCCCGGGAAAGCAATTGGTCAATCCCACAGACCATTTGAGCGGCCGCACCGGGTGAACTCAGAATTAATTCGGCGGCACAACTGGCGGTCGAATGAGCCAAAACGCGGAATTCTTCCCTGCCAGTCAACCGGTAGAGCCTACTCAAAACCAAGACCATGATTGAGTTACCACTGGGGACACTACTGTCTTGAAACTCTTTCGAATGCGCAATCAATCTCTCCGAGGACCGCCCGGTAAAGAAAAAGGCCTGCCCCACGTCATCATGGAATTCATGGATCACATAGTCACAAAGCTCAATGGCTCGCTTCAGCCACCTTAGATCACCCGTGGTTTCATAAAGAGTTAACAACGCATTGATAAAGTACGAATAATCATCCAGGTAAGCATTGATCTTTGATTGTCCCTCTCGGAAGGTATGAAAAAGACCCACTCCATCCGATTGAACCATGCTTGAATCGATAAATTCAGCTGCAGCAACCGCCGACTCGAGGTAGCCCGGTTGGTCAAGCACCAGGCTGCCTTTCGCCAGAGCCTGGATCATCAAGGCGTTCCAACTGACCAGAATCTTGTCGTCTTTGCCGGGGCGGGTCCGGCGGTCTCGAACTTCCAGTAGTTGCTGACGACACCCGGCCATCGTCTCCAAAAAATCATCATCCAACCCATTTTCAGCAATAAAACTTTCAAGTGGGCTCTTGAGGTTGAGGATATTCTTGCCTTCAAAATTTCCGGCATCCGTGACGTCGTAGGCTGCACAAAAGAGACGTCCATTGGTTTCCCCGAGAACCTCGAAAATTTCCTCCGGGTTCCAAACATAAAACTTGCCTTCAACACCTTCGCTGTCAGCATCTTCGGTACTGTGAAAACCTCCACCCGGATCAATCATGTATTTGAGCTGATAATCAAACGTCTCAAGAGTTCGCTGAAAATAAAGTGGGTCGCCAGTGATCGTGTAGGCATCCAGGTAAGCCTCCATTAACAGGCCGTTGTCATAAAGCATTTTTTCAAAATGAGGCACAAGCCATTTTTCATCGACACTGTATCGGGCAAAGCCACCCCCAAGATGATCGTAAATTCCACCCAACGCCATCTTGTCGAGATTCAAGCAAACCATCTTGATCCACCTGGAATCCGACACGTTGTCCCCGGCCTTCGCCTCCCGATGCCCTAGCTGCATCAGGAGTTGCAGGTCCATCGAATGCGGGAACTTAGGGGCACGACCAAAGCCGCCATTTTGAAAATCGAAAACTCTCTCCAAGTGTTCCCCTACCCGCAACAGCAGGCCGGGTTCAAAAATTTGCCCAGCCGCATCCACGGGAGATGCTGCCGCGGCATTCAGGTAAGCCGTCACCTTTGCTGACTGTTCATCCACTTGTTCACGACGCTTTTGAAAAGCCTCCAGCACCCGCCGGAGTACACGGTCGAATCCCGGCATTCCCCGTGAGTCAAAAGGGGGCCAATAAGTTCCTCCGAAAAAAACGTGCCCAGCCGGATTTAAGAAAGCCGAAAGAGGCCACCCGCCTTGCCCACCCTGCAATGCCATCACGGCCTGCATGTACAGCTGGTCCAGATCTGGTCGTTCTTCCCGATCAACCTTGATACTGACAAAATTCTGGTTCAAAAACTGGGCGATTTCAGGGTTTTCAAAACTTTCATGTTCCATCACATGACACCAATGACAGGCAGAATAGCCTATCGACAAAAAAATCGGTCGGTTTTCCTCTTTGGCTTTGGTCAAGGCCTCGCTTCCCCAAGGGTACCAATCCACGGGATTCCCCGAATGTTGCAATAGATAGGGGCTGGTTTCTTCAGCAAGTCGATTGGCCATCAGTATCTCTTTTTCATTTTCACGGGTTAACCACCGGCGGTTTACCGAAAAATGTCTACTATTAATTCCGAAATTTTTCCGCGGTAGTCAAAGCGGATTCCCACTCATTACTCGACGACGTTGGTTTTAACTTTGGGTAACAAGGTCGAGATGGCGGATTGCCCATTTTCAACAATCTCAATGCAGAATAAGATAAACGCAATGGGTTATGTTGTTGAATTAACCCTTTTTTATTTGCGGTGCAGTTGAGGGGAGTCTTCGCGGCGCGCCGTTTGTTACCGATGGAGACCAAGAATGGCACAAGTTGAGACAGAAAGACTACCTTACAAAATCAAAGATATTTCTCTAGCAGAGTTCGGTCGCAAAGAGATCGCGATCGCTGAAAAAGAGATGCCTGGCCTAATGAGCACCCGTGAAAAATACGGACCTTCCAAACCCTTGGCCGGCGTCAAGGTGATGGGTTCACTGCACATGACGATTCAAACAGCCGTTCTCATTGAAACACTGGTGGAATTGGGGGCAGATGTTCGCTGGTGCTCCTGTAACATTTTTTCAACCCAGGATCATGCAGCGGCGGCCATTGCCGATGCTGGTGTCCCCGTTTTTGCCTGGAAGGGCGAAACTCTAGAAGAGTATTGGGACTGCACTTATGAGGCACTCACTTGGCCCGACGGTTCAGGACCTGACCAGATCGTCGATGATGGTGGAGATTCCACTCTTCTGATTCACAAGGGCGTTGAGCTGGAAAACGGAAGTGACTGGGTTAACTCCGACTCAGACAGTGAAGAAGAATCGGTAATCAAGCAACTTCTAAAACGGGTATATTCCGAGTCTCCTCAACATTGGGGGCAAGTGGCTGAAAACTGTGTTGGTGTTTCAGAAGAAACCACAACCGGTGTCCATCGTCTTTTACAAATGGAGGAACAAGGCGAACTTCTTTTCCAGGCGATCAATGTCAATGATTCGGTGACCAAGTCCAAATTTGATAATGTCTATGGATGCCGTCATTCACTGGTAGACGGGATCAAACGGGCACTCGACGTTCTGGTTTCCGGAAAAGTGGCGATGATTTGTGGTTTCGGCGATGTTGGAAAAGGTTCTGCTGAATCACTGGCAAACGAAAAAGCACGTGTGATGGTTTCCGAAATTGATCCCATCTGTGCTCTGCAGGCGTGTATGGCCGGTTACCAGGTCACCACGATTGAAGACGCGCTCGCGGAAGCTGATCTTTTTGTCACGACAACCGGAAACAAGGACATCATTACGGCGGAACACATGAGCCGGATGAAAGATCAGGCCATTGTCTGCAATATTGGTCACTTTGACAATGAAATCCAGGTTGCACAACTGGAAGCAATCGAAGGAGTGCAAAAGGAAATCATTAAAGATGATTCTATTCCTGGCGGTCCAGTATCCCGCTACACGTTCCCCGATGGTCATTCCATTTACTTGCTTGCCGAAGGCCGGTTGATCAACTTAGGTTGTGCAACCGGTCACCCCAGCTTTGTGATGTCCAATAGCTTTACCAACCAAACCATCGCCCAGATTGATATTCGGCGAAATCAGGACCGTAAAATCGGGGTTTATCGCTTGGACAAAAAACTGGATGAAGAAGTCGCCCGTCTACACCTGGGTAAACTCGGGGCCAAGTTGACTGAGCTTTCCCCAGACCAGGCCGACTACATCGGGGTTCCGGTCGAAGGTCCCTACAAACCGGAACATTACCGATATTGAAGTCAACCGTCTTCAACCAGAATCCCGAATTGCCTTGATCACCACCGAGCAAATTGCTCGGTTTTTTTTGGGGGTGAACGGCCTCATTGCAGGGAGACCAGAATGACCATTTTCCTCACTGGTCAAACTTTCTGGAATTTACCGATTGTTCCGACTTTTCTTGGATTACTGCAAAAAGATAGGCTCTAAGTAAAATTATTGTATACCGCCGAGTTTGCCGATTTTCCGTTACAGATAAGATTGACAATCAATCGCGGCGGATTAATTTGTAACGGGTTGCCCCATTGAGAGGGGTTAGCTCTGGAAATTCCCTAGTTGGAAAACCAGAACGCGATTTCAAAATCCTCCAAAATTCATTCATTCACTACACCGGAGCGTGTCATGTCCGCCCAAAGAGTCCTCGCCGGAGTCGTCGTCCTTTTTTTCACCTCGCTCGTCGTCGAAACCTGCAGTGGCCAATTGCTGTTCCGACGCCGCCGCGAAGCACTCAAAACCGAAATGAAACAAGAACTCCAACGCCACCTGGACGCTAATCTTCAGGATGAAGTAGAGACCGTTCGGACAGACCTAAACAAATCTGCCACCCTGCAGGTTCAGCGCGAGGCGGCCAAAATCCGGAAATCACTAAAAAATGAAATTTTGGCCATGCGTGAAGAAGCTGATCTCATCGTTGCTCAGGAAAAAGCGAGAATCACAAAACAGGCAGCGGTCGAAATCGCAAAAATCAAGTCGGACATGAACAAGAAAATCCGGAATGTCAAGAAGGAACTTAAAGTTTCAACCGCCGACGGCCTGGCAGCGGCTGAAGACAATTTAAAACAAGCCCTCGAGAATTTTTCCGAAATGCTCGTCGATCAGAACAAGCGGACCTTTGCCGGTTTCCAGAAGAAAACCTCCCGGAAATTTGACGACCTGAAAGCCCAGATGGTGGACCTGATCAACGATGACGTTGCCAAACAGGTACAGCAGGCGCTGAAAACTAGGATTGCAGATCAGAACCGAGCGTTGGAAAAAAAAGTCAACACAATGATCAACACTGCCCTAGCTAAAAAGTCTGGCAAAAACAGATCAGACCGGGAAAAGAGAAAAGGGAAACCGGAAAAGAAAGCCATGTTAAACCGGATTCCACGCGTCACCGAAGAGGTGGCAGACGGTGGCGACGCCTAAGCAAGCCTTTGGCTACTGAAACCCATCCCGAAAAACATAACAAAGACGATCGGGTTCCAAGGCAGATTTTTTGCCGATCACAGATCGGTTGCCGACGCCGACACACTTTGCCTAAGCATCGGGCAATTGCCAAGGATCTCTTCGTTGCCGGTCAAGAAATTTGTTGTCGGCCGGATCGGCAAACTCCCATTTTTGAGGATCCCACTGGACCGATCGATTTTGCCGGTAAGCGAGATTTCCCAAATGGATAATCGTCACGGTTCGCGCCCCTTTTTCGACTTCAGCGACCGGGGCTTTGCGGGACTTGATGCAGTCGAGCCAGTCTCGGTGGTGACCCGGTGAAACCGGCTGACGTTTCACACCATTCCCCAAGGGTTCTTTAACCAATTTTTCAGGAGTTCCCTGCAAAACTCCCCGATCAATTCTCAGTGTGCCGTTTTCGCCGTGGAACACACAGCCGCTGGGGCCGCCATGTACCATCTCGATACCGTTTTCATAGATGAACTTGACACCTCGTTTTGCATTTCTTTCTTGCGGAGGAATGATTTTCACGGGTCCCGATTGGTCCATATCCAGTGCCCACTGGGCGATATCATAGTGGTGGGCTCCCATATCGGTGTGCCCACCACCGGAATACTCGTCATATTTCCGCCACTGGGGAAAGTGGTTGTGAACACCACGCGGAGACAAAACGGAATGATAGGGTCGCAGCGGTGCCTGACCCAACCAAAGGTCCCAGTTCAAACCGGGCTCAACTTCCTCTGCGGGTAAATCACAAGGAATACTTGGATCTCCCACACCCACAGTAACCTTGGAAATTTTCCCCAATCTTCCACTGCGAATGAGGTCCACTGCCTGGCGAAAAGGGCCGAAAACATTAGACCGTTGCTGGCTGCCGGTTTGAACAATCCGTTGATACTTACGGGCAGCGTCAATGCACCGCTTGGCTTCGAGAATAGTTAGCGTCAACGGTTTTTCACAGTACACATCCTTACCCGCTTGACAGGCTTCAATGATCGGAGTGGCATGCCAATGGTCGGGTGTAGCAATGCAAACCGCATCAATGTCTTTTCTCGCAATAATTTCCCGGTAGTCATCGTAGGTATCACAACCATCGAATTTCTTGGTCGCCGTTGAATATTTTTTGTGAACACGCTCCTGCGCATGACGAAGCCGGTTTTTGTCGACCTCACAAACCGCTACCAGTTGAACATCTTTTTGGGCAAGCAATTGGGGAATGTGGAAATCGTTGCCCATCTTTCCGCAACCAATCATGCCAACCGTCAACCGATCGTTAGCGGCATTTCGACTGGACCAACCCAGTGCCGAAGCTGAAACAATGGTTGGAACGCCAGCAGCAATCCCTTTGATGAAAGACCGGCGATCAAATGGGTTGGTCTGCGTTGCTTTGATTGTTTGCATTTTCAGCAATCCTCTACTGATTGTTGACTGGAGATCATTTGGGAAGCCCTCGGACGGTCAGTTTATTCTTGGTTGGTAATGCAGTAGACCTTGCTAGCCGTTCGGATCAACAGGTTTCCATCGGCAATGGAGGGAGTTGCACAACACAGCTCTTCAAGGTCATTCACCCGTATTTCCTGGTACTCTTTGCCGGCCACGATCACGATTGTCCTTCCTTTTTCATCAAGAAAAAACACCTTGCCATTGTAGGCCCAAGGCGATGAGGTAAAGGTCATCGACCGCTTGAAACGGATCCGACCATAAACTTCTTCTCCGCTACCGGCGTCGTGAAGTGTCAAAAAGCCTCGATCCAGCAATGTCCAATAAAGTCCGCGGTAAACAATCGGGGACGTATTGTAGGGTCCCGATCGGGGCAAAAACCACTTGATGAAACGATTGGAGGTTTCACCCTCCTTTAACGAGATGTCACCGGTGCCGCCCGGATGGATGGCAAAAACAGGTTTATTTCGGTCCTGGAAATAGCCAGAGGTAACGTACAAAAGATTGTCGACAACAAATGGCGACGGAATCACGAGATTCGACATCTGGCCGTTGAACTCCCAGAGAACTTTCCCGTTGAGATCGTACGAACGATTCCGGCGCTTTCCGCACACCACGATTTCGGTTCGCAGCTTGTGTTTCCAGACAAACGGGGTGGCCCAGGTACTTTTTTCCTGTCTTTCCGTTCGCCATTTTTCTGTTCCCGTCTGGGTATCGTAAGATGCAATATAAGAGCTTTCCTGGTTGTCATAGACCATGAAAATCTGATTTCTGTGAATCACTGGTGATGCAGCAGCTCCATATCCCCACTGGGTTTCCCTTGCAAGGATTTTTTTTTCCCAGAGTCGATTCCCGTCATGATCAAAACAAAACAAGCCCAAATCTCCAAACAGGACATAAAGCCGTTCTGAATCTACCACCGGCGTCTCAGACGCATAGGTGCTCTTGGGATGACGGGGAAACGTTGGACGTCCACGGTGTACCGTTTTTTTCCATACCGGTTTCCCAGTTTCCAGATGAAAACAGGAAACATTCCAAAGATGATCCCCTGCGGGTGGCTCGGGTCGACCACGACCCAGATAAAGACCTGCTTTAGGTGTTTCCACCGTTTCCGTATTGATGACAGAAGTGACAAACACCCGCTTGCCCCAAACCACAGGGCTACTCCAACCCCAGCCCGGGACCTCAACCGACCATTTCACATTTTTCTTCGTGTCCCAAGATTCCGGCAACCTCGGATCATTCGCAACAACACCGGTACCGTCGTTTCCACGGAATCGGGTCCAATTTTTTGCCGGGTCCAGCGTTGGGTCCTGCGCGCTAGTGCCAACCCCCCCCACAATTACAACAGAAAAAAAAACGACAAAGGATTTGCAGATTTGATCAATCATGAATTAAAAAAATGGAAAATTGTTGAAGCAACCTAAAAAAATGAAAACAATTCTATTCAAACCAACCAAGATTTGCTTGAGGAGTTAACAATAATTGTATGCAATTTTGACTTGCCATCCCGACCATAAAGAATGAAGATAGTGGAATCTCTTGATTGTGGTCACCCTTTATGAAAAAGTACATCTCAGAAGCCTTAGGAACGTTTGCACTGGTTTTTGCCGGAACGGGTGCCATTGTCGTGAACGAGTTGACTGGTGGCGAGATCACACACATTGGAGTTGCGCTCACTTTTGGCTTGATTGTGATGGCCATGATCTCCGCCATTGGTGATGTTTCCGGAGCCCATATCAATCCAGCCGTGACCATTGGTTTCTGGATTTCGGGCCAACTCAGGTATCCACAGGTGATGGGCTATGTGGTTTTTCAGTGTTTTGGAGCCCTGGTTGCCAGTGGTCTCCTCAAGCTACTTTTCTGGAACGACACCACCGACCTGGGGTCCACAATACCGGCTGGAGCCTGGTGGCAATCTCTGGTATTGGAAGTCATTTTGACCTTTACTTTAATGTTCGTGATTTTAAATGTCTCTCATGGTCCCAAGGAAAAAGGTTTGACAGCCGGAATTGCAATCGGGGGAACGGTCGCTTTAAGTGCGTTGTTTGCCGGACCCATCAGTGGTGCATCAATGAACCCGGCACGCTCATTAGGCCCCGCCGTACTCAGTGGAAATTTAGATTCGCTTTGGATCTACTTTGCGGCACCGTTAATCGGGGCATTATTGGCAGTTTCCCTTTGCCGTTGCGTCAATGATGAATCGTGTTGCGGCCTGAAGGTGGTCAACGGCTGCAGCGATCAGGAAGCCGAAGTTGCCTGAGCGAAAGTCTTTAGGACGCCCTGATTGTCCACGAATCAGTCCGGGGATGGACCGCTTATTTCAATCGATTCTCATACCACACCACATTGTTTGAACCCCTTCCAGCGTTCAACAAGTCCAAATCTCCATCCCCATCCATATCCACCGTTCTTAAGTCATAACTTTGCTGGGATCCGTCCAAGATCCGAATCTTGAAATTTCCAGATCCATCATTTTCGTACCAGCGAACCGACTGACTTTCATAGCCACAACTTGCAATGTCAAGATCACCGTCATCGTCATAATCCGCAACGGTCAAACTATGGGGTTGCTTGAGACGAGGGTCAATTTCGTGAATCTTCCAGCTTGGACTTTCAAACCAGAGCACCCCCGCACTATGACCGCGGGTTGCCACCCAATCGACCTTTCCATCACCATTGATATCGGCCGGGACGATGTTGGTCGCCGCTAACTGGTTTTCCGCCAAAATCGTTTTTTTCCACTTTCCTTTCACACCGTTTTTTCCTGGATTGGTCCAGAAAGCAAACCAGTTACCATCGGCAAAAGGTCCTCCCTTGGCACCTACCGCGATTTCTTTCCACCCGTCACCGTCGATATCGCCCGCTCCCATGTAATGACTGCCACCGCGAGCATCTCCATCGGCAAAAACATGCCGGTTCCATTGTTTAGCCTTGTACGGGTTGCGGGGAACACTGAACCAGGCAATGGAATCTCCGAGGCCAAGTTCGGGTTCAAAATTATTGATTACCAGATCTTGCTTCCCATCGTTATCGATATCAGAGGCCAGGATGCAGTGAATTCCAGTAATGATCGGATCGATCTGTCGCGGTGTCCATGCACCTTGTAACGCCTTTTTTCTTCCAGGATTCTCCAACCAAAATGGATGCCCATGCGCAACCGTTCCGGCCCAGTCCAAGTCACCATCATCATCCACATCAAGAACCGTGCTATGAATACAGGCTCCTACTCCTCCCTCAAATCGATGCAGAATCGTCTCTTGGCTCCAGTTAGGTGCAAGAAACAGACTGACCCGTCCCTTAAAACTGGCAATCACATCCAACTGCCGGTCACCGTTAGCATCGAGGGCCACTGCTGTATTGCAGTGCCCCTGCTCCATCACAACATGTTTTTTCCAGGTTGTTTGGCTAGTTACCAGGGAAGGAACAAAAGCGATTCCGAAAACGACTACGAACAATTTCATCATGGGTTTGGCAAAGATTAATCGCATTGCAAATAAACCAAAAGTTTAGAAAACACATTTGAAGTCAACCGGCTCACACTAGTCTAAGCTACCCGAAACCAGTTCAGAATCCCCTGTATTTTCACTTCACTTCATCCATAAACTCACCCGCAACTCACTTTTTCAAGGACCATTTCTCTTGATTGGTGGGTGCGTATGATGGACAATAGCGGTAGCGAGTGGATGGACTTCAGCACAGGGCAGATGATGAAAAAGTTTCGTACAGATTCAACGGATCACTCCGGGAAAAAACACTCTCAGGTCCTGGAAGCCAACGATGAACGGGATGTTGTATCGAAACTCAAGATTGCGGGTCTATCCCCTGTGAAAATTGAGGAAATCAACGACACGCCGCCTCAAGAAGCTCCGGACGCCACACCCCAGGCAATCCGGTCCGCTGAATCCACCTCAGCCCCGGCTGACAACCCCCAACCAGACTTGGACACTTTTGTTGAATGGCTCCCCAATCGCAAACAAATGCTGAATACCGTAACCCTGGTGGTGTTGGTTGTGTTCGCAATATGCTCTCCATTGTTTAGCGAGAATCAAGGTCTTCTGATTGGCATCGGAGGCGCGTGCTTTTTTTTCATTATTCATCACTTGTCAATGATCTTCATGAACTTTATGCAGGCTTGTGCTGAAGGTCTCCAGGAAATCCGAGACAAGCAATAGCGGCAATCCTTCTACCCTTTTCATTTTTGGATCCATTCCAAGCAAGCAGTAACCGTACGGCCTGCTGAAAAAACATTCACCCGGCACCAGTCCAGCTAAGACTGGATGCGTCCGACGCAACTGCCGAAACCCAATCTTGCCATCCCCTCTTTTTCGCAAAACGCAGTGAAGGTAACCTCGTCTCCATTCTCTAAAAAATCTCGCCTTTCTCCACTAGGCAACTCTAAAGGCGTGCGTTGAGAACCTGAAACAGGATCCCCGTACTCGCCATCCCAATTCCGTTCCAACAGGCAGCCCCGGGATGTTTTTTCATAACCGCTAACCGTGCCACTTCCCAATAGGTCACCCGACCGTAAATTGCAGCCATTGGACGTATGGTGTGTGACTAATTGGCTCACCGTCCAATACATGTCACGAAAATTTCCAGAACTGACTTTATAAGGATCCAGTCCCTCTTCTCGCATTTTCTCCGTCGTCAACAAAACCTCTAACTGAATATCAAATCCACCCCGATGCCGTTCAGATTCATCCGAGAGGTAATCCAACAAGGGTGGATCTTCGTCATTCCTTGGGAACGCTGCGCAACGAAACGGCTCCAAGGCTTCGCGGGTGACAATAAAGGGAGAAATGGAGGTTGCAAATGATTTGGCCAGGAACGGCCCCAGCGGTTGGTACTCCCATTTTTGCAGGTCCCGGGCTGACCAGTCATTCAAAAGGCAAAAGCCAAAGACGTGCTCATTGGCTTGGTGAATGGGAATGGCTACACCGGGCTGATTGCCTTGTCCAATCACAATCCCCAGCTCAAGTTCATAATCGAGACAAGCGGTGGGTTGGAATTCTGGGAATTGATTCGGTGCCTTGGGCGTTACCTGACCGTGGGGTCTTTTGATGTCAGTGCCGCTAATCATCAGACTCGAAGATCGCCCATGGTAGCCCACTGGAAGATTTCGGTAATTCGGCAACAGGGGTTCCTCTGGGCGAAACATGGCACCTACATTCGTTGCGTGAAACATAGAGGCATAAAAATCTGTGTAGTCGCCAACTTCCATTGGCAAATGAAAGGTCACACTTGACACGGGGTCCATAGCGTTTGCAACGAGCTCGGGGTTATCACGTAACCGGCTGGGTCGATCTTCCAGCAACCGGATCAATTCGGATCGAAGAACCGCAAGCTGCTGCGGTTCTTCGGCCATCAGAGAGTTCAGCTGGGATTGTTGTAACGAACGAGAACAGGGAATCGCGATTTGCTGCGCAAGCAATGATAAATTGAGAATCTGGTCGCCAATCGCCACCCCAATTTGCAATTCCAACCGCTGGTTACGGTAAAGGCAATACGGCAGGTTATTTAACGAAAAATCGCAATCTGAAGAGTTCGCGCTTTCAATCCAACTTGGGTTCATAGATGGTTTCAACGTAAAGTCCGAGTTTCACTA
>JAZABE010000719.1:0-1609 GCA_036137535.1 Planctomycetota bacterium
GAGGGCATCGACGTCTTTGGATTTTCGGGCCGCAGCGATTTTTTTCTGAAGTTTGCGGATTTGGTCACTGTACTTTTGGTAGTCTTTACGGTTTTTCGACTCCATTTTGTTGGCAGAATCATCGGAAAGGATCTTGCGGAGTTCCTCTCGGGGAGTGTTTGCGAGTTCGAGCAGTTCCTGAGAGTCCATGCCCATTGTTTTTTCATAGAGTTTATGAATGTCCGCCCCCTGGTAGAGAGATGCTGATCCTTTTCGGGAGTCAATTTTTTCAACCGCCAAAGTCATCAAGGAATCCCAAAGTTGTTCGCCGGAAAGTCGCCGTAACAGGGGGCCTCGAAAGGTGTATTGGGTGATTTCTTCGGCGTCGGAAACACAGGCGGTACGCTGGTAGGTTTGGCTGTTGCAGATGGCTCTCAAAAACTGTTTCAGGTCGAAATTCATTTCGACCATTTGCTGGGTAAGGAAATCCATTAATTGCGGATGAGATGGGACGGTTTCGTCGGTGATGATGTCGACCGGCTCAATCAGTCCGACTCCCATAACTCGTTTCCACAGGCGGTTGGCGATAACAGTCGCAAACCTGGGGTTGTTGGGGGAGGTTAACCACTCGGCATAGGCTTGCCTGGAATTGACTGAATGCGCTCCCGGGATCGTGGTTTTGTTTCGTTTGTTCGCAGATTTGCTGTTTTTCCGTTTGCCCACTTTGGGCAATACAGGGACGACCAGTTCTTTTTTCTCAAACATCGTTTTCGCGGTGATGATTTGATTCGGCTCGCCGTCACTTTCTTGGTAGTCCTCAGGGAGTCGAGCGAGCCCGGTTCCCGAACCGTCAACACCATAGGTCAGCGGTGTTAATAACCGCCGGAGGTTTCTGCGGGACTCTTCTGAAAGATTTCCCTTTCGCTGCATTTCCTTGATTTCTTTCGGGTTTTCAAAGCGAGGCTGAATTTTCATCATGATACCACCCGTGAAAGCCACCATTTCGAAATAGTCTTTTTGTGTCCAAACGTCAAAAGGATGGTCGTGGCATTGTGCACATTCCAGGCGGGTTCCCAGGAAAATGCGAACGGTATTGGACATGTTGTCTTCGGGCATGCCATAATCCCGCAAATAGTAGCCAACTGCGCCATGACCTCGTTTCGCGTAATCACCATCGGCGACAATCAATTCTCTGACGAATTGATCAAACGGTTTGTTAGTTTGAATGGAGTCTTTGACATAATTGATATAGGGTTGACCGGTGACGGGCCGCATCCGAGATTTAATCCGGAGTAAATCCGCAAAAAAATTGAATTGATGGCTCGTAAAACCGTCAGAGTCCAAGAGGGTATCGATTAGCAGTTGTCGCTTGTGCGGCGACGGATCTGTGAGAAAAGAGACTGTTTCATCGTAAGAGGGAATTCTGCCAATGAGGTCCAGGTAAACACGTCGTAAAAAAATTTCGTCGTTGGCCCGGTCGTTGGGTTGGAGTTTTTTTTCGTTTAAGTTCCCTTGGATTAACTTGTCAATTTCTTGGCTGACTTCCAGTGTCTTGGCGATTGGCTTTGCCTTGACGGACTTGGTGATTCCGTTTTCAACGGCCCATGATGATTGGTGGGTTGGAGTGAAG
>JAZABE010000720.1:0-11819 GCA_036137535.1 Planctomycetota bacterium
AAATGGCAATGCTGGCAATGTAAATGATCTTGCGGCGAAAAGAATCGTTTCGCGTCATTTGGCAATCTCGCGTGTTTTTAAGATAAAGTAACCAACGACAACCGTCATGCACATAAAAATCAGTCCAAGGGTCGTCGCAATCCAAAACGGTGCCGAATTAATATTAAACCCTGCAACCAACGGTTCCGAAAAATCCATTCTCGTGAAATCAGGGACCAAATAGGTTAAGGCCTGGACCGTTTCCAGAAATGCCGCGTCGAGTGATTTGATCACGGTTTTGGCAGGGCCTGGATCCAACGGGGTCACCTGGTTCATCTGGCCGTAAATCCGGTAAATGGACTCGATCGGCCCTCCACCCTTCATCACGCCTTCGCGAAGTTCTGCGATCAATGATCCAAAGCAACCCAGTACAATCGTCGACAGTACTGCCACCATGGAAACAACGCCGCTTAGGAAAGTACTGAACATCACGCTGACCGAGACAATGAACATCATTTGCAGCCAAATGCCAAAATAGGCTTTTGCAAAGTTTAACCCGAAGTTGCCTTCACTGGTAAGAAAATACAGATCATTTTCGGCGACCCCAAAAAACTGACCCGATTCATTACAACGAAGGACGACATCGATTTCTCCGGCCGAACCAATCTCGCTGAACAGGTCATAGTCACCCACTTCTTCCTTGGGTAATTCACCCTCTTCGGGATACAATTCCGTGCGCAGACAGTTTTTTTGGATGCGATCAATAATTAGCGTTTTAATGGCAAATTCATTGGCCTCGAAGTTGATCGGTGATGTTTTGTATACATAGTCGTCGGTCACTCCCCGAATTTCGATTGAACCCGAGACACCTTGTTCAATGTCACCTTTATGGGTTCGAACCACGCTCATGTTGTTCATGTCTAGCTGGATGTTGTTGGGGTCGGCAAATAAACGCTCCCGGAACCCTGTAAACGTAAAGACCGCTCGTGCAAGCGAGGAACTTCCGCCGGCAATGTAAGACCTGTGCCCCCACTCGTTTCCGACATTGACGCCTCGCTCTTTTTCATTTCCGCGTCGATCTAAAAACTCCAGTTGCGAAGAACGGATTCGGACGCGGGACATCAAGATGCCCGTCGGGGGTCCAATACGGCAAGTAACTTCCTGGCCGGTTTCAACGTCAAAGACGATCAGTCTTCCGTCGGTGACTTTTGCGCGGATATCTTGGTTTTCCAGCGAGTTGATGGGTCCGGAGTATTTGGAAGAACTCACCAACAAATCATGGGCATGCCCCCCGGACGGTGGAACCTGGATGTTCACACGCCCGCCAATATAACGCTCAACGGGATTCCCGTTTTCATCCTTCTCTTTGATTTTTTGCAATTTGGTCACTTCGACCAAATGCCAATGATTGCCAACCACAGAGGTTTTGCCTTCGTATTCAGCTTCCAAGGAAACTCGTCCGCCTGAAATGGAAGACTCACCTGTTTTTTCGATTTTGGTAAAGATCGCATCTGCGATCCCATGGGAATGGTTCAGCCCACGTTCAACGAACAGATAGCTGGCAATCCAGATCAAGAGCAACAAGGCGGTTCCAACAAAACCAAATCCAAGAATTCGACCAAGAACAATCTCACTCGACCGGACCGGCTTGGTCACCACCGTGTAAATCGTTCTGTTTTTAATATCTGCGGGTAAACTGAAGGTCGCGATCAATAAACCGAACATGCCCAGCAACAGCTGGGTCCCGAAGTAGACGAATCCGATGTAGACCTGGTCGGGATGGCGGCTATTCGTATTCAAGAACCACCCGCCGCCCAAGAGCATTGCGGCAAAAATCCCGAACGCCACGAAAATAATCTTCTTTCGCAACGTTTCTTGCACCGCCAACTTTGCCAAAGCGTAAATCCGCGCCGGGGACGTCCGCAAAAAATCGGGGATGATTTGAAAAATGATCTTTGAAACAAAGTAGAAGGCTTCCGATGGGCCATATTGCAGGGCCGCCACCAAGTAACTGAAAACGACTCCAGCGACTGAAACGACAAATGCGCCGATAATGAAATGGCGACCTGATCCCAAAAGCCATTCTAAATATGTGATTGAATCGTCGTATACCATTTTGTATTTATTCTGTTCGAGAATTGACGGATGCTGCCGTTACTGTTAACTCTTGACCGGGTTAGCCTGGTCCGCACCGGTTGGGGTCGACTAGTCCCGTGACTCTTGACGCGAAACTCGCCGACCAGGCCGAGCCTCACTTTCACTGACAATGTCTAAAAACAATTCTTGAAGCGTCGTGGACGGCTTTCCAGACTCAACCAACTGACCATTATGTTTTTCAATCACTTCCTGAATTTCCTTTTCAGCTGCAGGCGTGATACCGCTGGCACGAAACTGGACTTCATCGGTGACTTCCAATAACGAATCCACTCTTCCGAGTTCTTTCAATTCACCCTGATGAAGAATCGCAATTCGATCACAGACGTTTTGAACATCCGTTAACAGGTGAGAACACATCACTACCGTTTTGCCTTGTTCCTTAAGTTCTAGGATCATCGATTTCATTTCATCAACACCGATGGGATCCAAGCCGGATGTGGGTTCGTCGAGCAAAATCAAATCCGGGTTATTGATTAAGGCCTGAGCCAAGCCAATTCGCCGTGCCATTCCTTTTGAGTATTCTTTCAGTTGACGTCGACGAGACCATGTGAGCCCAACTTTCTCAATCAGTTCTTTGACACGATCGCGTCTCACTTTGGCCGGCATGTCGAAAAGCCGACCATAAAAGTCGAGCGTTTCCTCGGCATTCAAAAATTTGTACAAGTAAGACTCTTCCGGCAAATAACCAATTCGTTCATTTTTTTCGACGTTGGATGAGTCCTTACCCAAAACAAGGGCTTGGCCACTTGTTGGAAACAGCAATCCTAAGAGCAGTTTCATGGTGGTTGATTTTCCCGAACCGTTCGGTCCCAACAAACCGAAAATCTCACCTTTCTGGACTTCGAGATCTAATGCCTTAAGCGCCCGGACTTTTTGCCGGCCCCAAAAATCCCGATAAACCTTGGAGAGATTTTTGGTTTCGATAACGATATTCGCATCTTCGTCACCAAAACGTCGGGTTCGCTCAGGCAGCTTGTCTACCTCTTCCTTAACGGGTTTTTCCTCACTCATTCAAACTGGCTCCATTAATGGAATTCAAAGTTTAAGGTTCCGGCACCGCGTCCGGTCGCTAGTCAGCGGGCATCAGAGACAAATTCAGATCTCTCGCCGGTTGTTCAAAAAGGCAAAGTCGACTTTGGTCTCAGCGATAAAAGTGATTTATCGAATTACGATTTTTGGCCCAAAAATGTTCGTGAGTCACGACATGGCCCGATCCGTCAATTAATCACTATAAAAACGGTTGACGTTACTCACAAGGCAAAGAATGGAATCTATTGTCACGCAATTGCAATCACACAACTGAAAAACGGCATAATCGGATCAACCTGCCTTTTTAACAATGTTGCCCCAAACCCCACCTTTTTGATTTGTCCTCTAATCGGTCAAATATAAGGCATCAAAAGAACTTCGATTCGCTACGGCATAAACCATGAACCCGACCGTAATTCCAGGAATCTGTGAGACACCCATTGATAAGGTCTTCGCTCGAGTCAATCACGAACGGAGAAGCCCCTCTTCGTTCGTCCGTGAATTCAAACTGGATACAATTCGTCTCATCCTTTCCCGCTTAAACAATCCTCATGAAAAATTAAACGTCATTCATATTGCCGGCACCAAGGGAAAGGGCTCCACAGCCAGTTTCGTCGCCCGGATTGGAACCGAACTCGGCCTTAAGACGGGAATCTATTCTTCTCCCCACTTTGAACGGTATACGGAAAGATTTTCCATCAATAACCAGGAAGTTTCCGAACCGCGATTAAACGCCGTACTTGCTCAAGTGTTAACGGTTGTTGAACAAATCGACCAAGAAATTGCGAACGGGCAAATCCACTTGCCGCCGGCTACTTTTTTTGACATCTCGACATCTGCAGCCTTCCTTCTGTTCTGTGAAGAACAAGTCGACTTGGTGGCACTGGAAGTCGGATTGGGAGGTCGACTTGATTCAACCAATGTTTGTCGTTCCATTGCAACGGTCATTACCAGCATCAGCAAGGACCATACACGACTACTGGGAAACAAAACAACTGATATCGCAAAAGAAAAAGCAGCCATTATCAAATCCCCTGTCCCTTCCATTTGCGGCCTGACCGAGGATCCCGTGTTTCAAGTGATCTCTAGACGGGCCCAGTCCCAAGGCTCAACACTCCATCGGCTGGACGCGGATTTTGGCCCCAGAAACCTCACTGCGAATTCGTTCTCGGAACTGACTTTTGATTACGTAGACCCGAAGCAGAACCAGAATTTCAAATCTCTCCAGATCAATCTGCTTGGTGAACACCAGGCCTACAATGCAGCCCTCGCAATCAAGTCGATTACCGAGGTGCTGCCGAAACTTGGACTCGATTCTCCCAGTCCGCTGGAACCTGCTGTTCGCCGAGCCTTAATGTCCATTTCACTCAAAGGTCGACTGGAAGTCATTTCCTCGCAACCCTTGTTAATCGCAGATATGGCGCACAACCAAGCATCGATCGCCGCACTGGTCTCCTGTTTGGAAAAACAGCTGCCCGATTGCAAATCGCAGGCAATTTTTTCATGCTCCAAGGACAAAGACTATGAATCGATGCTCCGTCCCTTAATCGGGTATTTTGATCGACTGATTCTGACCGAATTTCAAAACAATCCCCGGGCCCAAGAGCTAGGTACCCTGCAACAAAAATGCCATCAACTCAATGTGGAAAAGTTGTCAGTAGAATGTCTTTCGTCAACAACACCTGCCAAAGCGTTGCAAAAAGCCATGGCGGATTCCGAAAAATTCGAACTCACCGTAGCTTGCGGCTCCATTTTCCTGGTCGGAGAAATCCTGACCGCAATCGAATCCGCACCCGCAATTGACTGAATCCCCGCAGCTCATCGGGTCGAGAAAATCGTTACCACAGGCCAAAGAATGGGTCTTGTCCCGGTGACCAAAATACCTTGACGGTTTAAAATGGCCTGGGTCCGAGCATTCATGCCAATTTATTTATTCCCTAATTTTGGAAGGAAACTGAAGTGACAATTCTACGAGTTGGCTCAAACGAAAAATACGCCGACAATTGGGCCAAGGCATTTGGCACTAAAGCCAAAAAGAAAACATCTCCAAAATCCAAGGTCAAAGCAGCGGCCAAAAAGAAAACTGCCAAGAAGAAAAAAAAATAGATGGACTTTTACAAAATCTTCAATGACGGCAGAACTTATGAAGATTTTTTGAAACACTTTGGCTCGCCAGAGCAGGTGGCTGCGTGGGACCAAACACGCACCAATGTCCTGCTGAATGAATCCCAGACAACACTGCTAAAATCTTTCACTCGTGAAATCAATGTCTTGTGCATGTCTGGGACCTGGTGTGGAGACTGCGTGCAACAATGCCCCATATTCGATGTGTTTCAGAAAACCGCTTCGAGAATCAACATTCGTTATGTTGACCGCGACGAAAACGAGCAACTCAAGAGCGCCTTAACCATCTGTGGTGGGTCTCGTGTTCCTCAAGTCGTCTTCATGAGCGAGGACGGTGCATTTGTCAGCCGCGCCGGCGATAGAACATTAGCTCGTTACCGTGAAATGGCTTCCAAGCATCTCGGTGCAGCGTGCCCCAGCGGAATCGCTGGGCAACCCGGGGATCCCGTATTTCAGGCTGTGGTCCAGGACTGGTTAAATGAATTTGAAAGGGTTCACCTGATCCTTCGCCTCTCTCCGAGATTGAGACAAATTCACAACGATTGAACAGGAAACCCTCAAACGAGCAAGCGGCAACAGGCGACTTCCAGTCTTCACCCCGTAAACTTCGGGGTTCCGTATAATCTGGCGTTTCAGAGGAGCGTCACCTTTCCGCCAGCTCCAATCAAATTTAAAATCGAACCCTCACCCTTTCACAAACCATTCATCACAAGGAATTAACAAATGCTAACTGTTGGTGACCTTTTCCCCCAGTTTTCTGCTGATGCCTGTATCGGATCAGATAAGGACAGTTTGACCAAGATTGACAATGCGACCTACGACGGGAAATGGGTCGTTTACTTTTTTTATCCAAAAGACTTTACTTTTATCTGTCCCACTGAAATCTCGGAATTCAACAAGCAACTGGGCGAGTTCCAAGACCGAGACGCAATGGTTGTCGGCGGAAGTACTGACAACGAATTTTCACACCTCGCCTGGTGTCAGTCGCACGACGATCTAAAGGATCTGAAGTACCCATTAATCGCAGCTCAAAAACTTGCGTTTGACCTCGGGATTGTCGACCCCAACGCCAATGTTTGCACCCGTTCGACATTTGTCGTGGACCCACATGGTGTGATCCAGTTTGCCTCCGCAAACAGCCTGAGTGTGGGGCGCAACATCGGGGAAATCCTCCGAGTTCTTGATGCCATTCAGTCCGACGAACTTTGCCCTTGTAACTGGAAAAAGGGTGAAGCAACGTTGTCGTAACCCGTCAGGGATTGCACGACCAAACGTCGCCCAACAGTGTTCCCTTGCTTGAAAATCTAACCTCCAGGCAATCCATCCCAAGGAACAGGGGAGCCATCCCCTGTTCCTTCAGGTACCTTGCCTTGCATTTTTATCGAGAGCCCGACATGAGCCAAATCGATCAATTACGGGAGACCCTTAGCGAAGCCACCAAGGACATGAAATTGAATCTGTCCTCTTTGCTCCGTGGTGACAAACTTTCACAAAATGAAGCTTGGGGCTGCGCCCTGTCTGCTGCCTATTTTGTGCAAAGCCGATCATTGGTGAATGCCCTAATCAATGATTCAACAGAAATCCTCTCTGAAGGGGAACGGGAAGACGCGAAGGCTGCTGCTGCGATCATGGGAATGAACACGATTTATTACCGTTCCCGCCATATGATTGGTCACGATTTTTATCAACAACAACGGGCCGGTTTACGAATGACTCGAATGATGAAGCCCGCATCAGACAAGGTCCGTTTTGAGCTTTACTCGATGACGTGCGCCGCTTTGGCGGGTTGCGACGTTTGCCTCCGCTCCCACGAAGAAAGCCTTTTGCAAGAAGACGTCTCCCGGGAAAAAATCCACGAAGTCCTAAGAGTCGCCGGGGTCATTAACGGATTCGACATTGCCGTAGAGGCTGAAAAAGCGTGACCGTCCGAGGGAGATCACAACAAAAACACTCGCCCACCCCTCACGCTAATAACCCCTGAAGCCTTGGGGACTCCACCCGATCATTCGTCCGCGGCCTTGAACCACCGATCCAAACAGGGTTCATAAGGACAAAGTTCTTCCGGCTGGAAGTAGAGTTCCACCTCCCGCTTTGCCGCTTCCGACCCATCCGAGGCATGGACCAAGTTCATTTGCCGACTACTGCTATAATCACCACGAATCGTTCCCGGTGATGCGTTCAGTCCGTTAGTGGCACCCAACATTTCCCGGACCACGCGAATGACATCCAGTCCTTCGAGGACCATTGCGACCACAGGAGCGCCGGTGATAAATTCTTCCAATCCCGGGTAAAACGGTTTCTCGACATGCTCCGCATAATGCTGTTTGGCGAGTTCAGGAGTGACCTGAATCAATTTCATGCCGATGATGTTGATTGCCTTTTCTTCAAACCGGGAGATGATCTGACCGACCAGGCGTCTTTGAACACAATCGGGCTTCAGGAGGATGAGTGATCTTTCCAACGTTATTTCCTTGTATTTTGTAGGTGTAACAGATTAAATCGTGTTTGCGGCATGGGGGTTTGCCCTGGAACTCGGTAAATCTTCATCGAAAACCTCGTCCCCAAAAGCAGTGATCGAAGTGAATCAACAGCCTTGCCGGTTTGCGCGGAATTTTATCTGATTTAGACCATCGACTCAACGTCTCGATTCAGTATAAAATTAGCGGTTTCATGACCCTCTGAAGTTCTAATTGGCTCACCTTTCGCAACAGGCTTGCCGATACCGATAAAAAACAGCACTGGCAAACCTTTAGATAAAGCTGCCAAGTGGTCTTTGCAACCGATTATTCGAATCCAGCATTATTAAAATTGCCAGCAAAGAATTGACTCGACTGAAATGATATCAATAACGGAAGAACTTAAATCCTCTAAACCGTCGGAGGATATCGCTGGAGCAACTGTCCGGTTGGCGGGCGACTCTGGTGACGGAATGCAATTGCTGGGAACCCAGCTGACGAACACTTCGGCACTCTCAGGAAACGACGTTGCAACCTTTCCTGACTTCCCTGCGGAAATCCGGGCACCGAGAGGAACTCGTGCGGGTGTCAGTGGTTTTCAGGTGCAATTCGCCTCGGAAGAAATTTTTACGCCCGGTGACGGACTGGATGCATTGATTGCAATGAATCCAGCAGCCCTGTTGACTAATCTCCAGGATCTCAAAGAAGGTGGAATCCTGATTGTCAACGATGACAGCTTTGCCGACAAGGATCTGAAACTAGCTAAGGCAGATGTGAATCCACTGGAAGACGATTCGCTCTCCAAATATCGGCTGATCAAAGTCAATATGACAAAGTTGACCCGAGGGGCTGTCGAGGAATTAGGGTTGTCGACAAAACTCGCAGATCGTTGCCGAAACTTTTTTGCCATGGGCTTGGTATTCTGGCTGTACGGACGCGACCTAGAACCCACGCTGCGATTCATCGATGCCAAGTTTGGCACCAAGCCTGAAATTGCCGAGGCCAATGTTCGCGCGTTGAAGGCTGGCTGGAATTTTGGGGAAACCACCGAAGCATTGGCAACAAGCTTTCATGTGAATCCTGCAAAATTGGTCCCGGGCACCTATAAAAACGTGATCGGGAACGAGGCACTGGTCTACGGGTTGATTACTGCTGCCAAGGTCAGCAAGAAGGAACTGTTTTTAGGCTCTTATCCCATTACACCCGCCAGTGACATTCTTCACGAACTCAGCAAGTACAAGCATTTTGGTGTGCGAACGTTTCAGGCCGAAGACGAAATCGCCGCCGTTTGCTCAGCAATCGGAGCTGCTTTCGGAGGTTCGATGGCCATTACAACCTCCAGCGGACCCGGGATTGCCCTCAAAGCCGAAGGGATCGGGCTGGGGCTGATGTTTGAACTTCCCATGTTAGTGATCGACATCCAACGAGGCGGGCCAAGCACTGGACTTCCCACGAAAACCGAACAATCCGATTTACTCCAGGTTCTCTTTGGTCGAAATGGCGAATCTCCCATTCCCGTGGTTGCAGCCCAAAGTCCTTCGGATTGCTTTGATGTTGCCTTGGAGGCGTGGAAAGTCGCCAGTCGCTTAATGACACCGGTATTTATTTTGTCTGACGGTTACATTGCCAATGGTTCGGAACCCTGGCGCATCCCCGATCTCAATGACCTAGAAACTATCGAAATTAAGCACGCGGATGCCAAAACCGATGATTCGACATTCCTTCCCTACCAACGCGACGAATTACTCGCCCGGCCCTGGGCGATTCCTGGAACGGAGGGCTTGATGCATCGAATTGGTGGCCTTGAAAAAGAAGATGGAACGGGCAATATCAGTTACGATCCAGAAAACCACCAGCACATGACCAATATTCGTGCCCAAAAAGTCGCCAATGCCTCCAGGTTGATTGGAGATCAAGCCGTCTGTGGACCCGAATCGGGCGACCTGTTGGTGGTCAGCTGGGGAGGCACCTATGGAGCCTGTGCCACTGCCGTTCAACAATGTCAGTCCGCGGGACTGTCGGTGGCTCATACCCATTTACGGTGGATCAACCCAATGCCAGCAAATTTTGGGGATCTGCTGAAACAATACAAAACCGTCCTGGTTCCCGAACTCAACATGGGACAATTGAGAATGTTAATCCGTTCAAAATTCCTAGTGGATGCTCAAGGCTTTAACAAGGTTAAGGGCAAGCCTTTTGGGGTCGCGGAACTGGTAGAAGTGATCCAACGGTCTGTAAAAGGCTAAGCTTCGATTAGCCTATAGGGATTCTAAATTTCAATTTTCCAAAAGACATACGAAAAAAGCAAAACGAGTACCTAAAGAGATGAGTACTGAACTGAAAGTATTATCGGCAGCAGACTTTGGCAGCGATCAAGACGTTCGTTGGTGCCCTGGCTGTGGGGATTATTCAATTCTCGCACAAATGAAAAAAATGCTCCCCTCGCTGGGTGTCGAACGCGAAAACATGGTCTTCATTTCCGGAATTGGTTGTTCCAGCCGATTTCCGTACTACATGAACACTTATGGAATGCATAGTATTCATGGCCGCGCTCCTGCGTTTGCAACCGGCTTAAAGGCATCCCGTCCTGACTTAATGGTCTGGGTCATTACCGGTGACGGTGATGGTCTCAGTATCGGTGGCAATCACTTAATGCACTGCATTCGCAGAAACTTGGACATCAATATTGTGATGTTCAATAACAGTATTTACGGCCTGACGAAAGGACAATATTCGCCAACGTCTCCCCGGGGAACCGTGACCAAAAGCACCCCTGCAGGTTCGATCGATAATCCACTCAATCCGTGCACTGTCGCTCTAAGCTCGGAAGCAAGTTTTGTGGCGAGGTCCATAGACTTCAATCCCAAGCACCTTGGCACCGTTCTCAAAAGGGCAGCTGAGCATGAAGGGGTTTCCTTTGTGGAAGTCAACCAAAACTGCAACGTTTTCAATGATGGCGCTTGGGATCACATGACCGACAGAGACGTGAAGGATGACAATGTGTTGGTGCTGGAAAATGGAAAACCGATGATTTTTGGGAAAAACCGGGACAAGGGCATCCAGCTCAACGGGCTCCAACCTACGGTCGTTTCGCTGGACAACGTCAAGGAAGATGACTTGTTATTCCACGATGAATCCGCAGCAACATCAATCCATGCCTTATTGCTTTCCCAAATGCAGCACCCCGATTTCCCCGTACCGATTGGCGTTTTTCGAGCGGTGGACAAACCAAAATATGACAAAGACCTCAACCAACAGCTTGAAGATGCCGTTGAATCCAAAGGCCACGGGGATTTACAGGCGCTGTTTAATTCGGGCGATACCTGGCAAGTCTCCTAGTTCAAAGTGCAAAATCTGGGGATTAATTGTCTTTTTTCCGGTTTTGTGGTCAGAAAACACAATTTCCGGGCGGCCAACCCTTGGCGAATCGGTTATTTTTAGAGTTAGCAGCTTATTAAGTTTAAGGGCGAGGGTTCACCCCCCGCTTGGTTTGTTTTTGAATCATTGGAGTTTTTTCGAATGTCCCGAATTTTAATGTGTTTCTGCCTGACAATGGGCTTGATCATCGCTGGATGCGGTGATGCGAATGACAAAGGAAGTGCTAAAGACAACAAAACAGAGTCCAAAACATCCGACAAAGATGAAAAAGGGTCTGCGGCAAAAGGCTCGACCACCAAAAGTGGTGAAAAGCAAGAAGCGGATGACAAAAAAGAAGCGCCCGCAAACGCTGAAAAGAAAGATGACAAAAAAGCGGATGCTGGTAAAGCTTCAGCAACCCAGCTTGTCAGCGTCAAGCTTCCCAACATGACGTGAGGCGGTTGTGCCAAATCAGTGCAGTCTGCACTGACCGCTGCTAACGGTTTCAGTAACCTGAAAACCGATACCAAGAGTCGCACCGCGACGTTCAGCTTCACAAAAAGTGGCGACGTCAAGAAGAAGCTGGAAGAGATTGCAGCCTCAAACAAACACGTTAAAGGATTCGAAATTAACTGAAAACTGCTTTAACCAAAGCAAAAAACATCAAACCTGGTCACAAGACCAGGTTTTTTTTTTGGGAAGAGGAGATGCTGGTTT
>JAZABE010000721.1:0-7377 GCA_036137535.1 Planctomycetota bacterium
CAGGTTACTTGGAATCAGAGGCAGATAAGCGATTAACTAAGGAATTGGAGACAACGATTTTCAGTATCGAATTACCCTCCAGTCTCGAGAGGAGAATTAACGGTGATACAACCCCTGAATTAAACGAAATGGACTCTGAAATTCGCCAGCCTTTTGAGGATAAGACAGGGGCCAACGGAAATGCTCCAGACGAGTTTCCGGGGTCCCGAGCTGCTTTCGATGAAATCCCCAAAACCGGAAATTTAAGCTCAAAAAAGTCGACTTCCGATTTGCGGACAACGATACCCGGTGTATCGCAAAATTCGAAAGTGACTTTGGGAAAAGTAGGATCGCAGTCAGGAGTCAGCGAGCCGAAATTGAGATCTCATTTTGAATCTCGTCGATTCCCGGTTCGAAATGGAGAAGCAACTCGGCAATCGACTTCTCTCTTGAGGAAGACACCACACCCCGCAGGGTGGCAGAGCGGCCTTCCACCGACACCTCGATCGAATCGTTGATTTTCTCCCTGAATGCATCGGTCAGTTGAACGCCCTTCGCCAAATTTTGCGCCGGTGTCTGACGATTCGAAAAAAAGGAAGAGGGCAGTATGATTTTTGCTGGATAGAGCTCCTTCTTTTTTAACGCGGGGACTGGTTTGTTGATTTGATCGGTCCGATCGGAAAATTTTCGAATTCCCCCGGTGGGTGATGCAATCCGTCCAGAGGTTCTCCCCTGTTCGCTGCCGACAAAATTCTGTCGACGTTGAGACCGAAGGAATCGTTCGTTTCCTTGAATTTGACCGGCCCGAGATACATTTTGACGTGACATGGACCGCTTGATGGAACGGGTTCCAAAAAGTTGAGCGTTGCTGGATTCTGCAAAACAGAAAAGACACAGGATCATGGCAGGAATGGAAATAGGTTTCATTGCTTCATTTGACTCCGTCAAATTTACTTGGGGCTGGTGGTGGCGGGTTCGGTTTTTTTAGTTTCCTGTGGTGGTTGGCCACCGTGTTCTTCGGTGGATCCATTGGGAGCGTTTTTGGCTGATTTTGGATTCGAATTTTTGGATTCTATCGGTTTTTTGGATTCCATGATCGCCTTGCCGAGTTTGACCTGAATTGGCTGCCCGTCGACCAAGAGTAGAACAGAGCTGGTTTGGATGTCGAGGATTTCGAGTTGATGAGATTCGATCGTAACCTTCTCGTCGTTATGGAAAACCATTGATGCTTGATTGGGAAAGGCTTTAATCCACACCTGAGGTTTTCCGGATTTTCCGAAGGTTATCCCGGTGATGCGCACTTGGTTGAGAATGTTGCTTCCGGTTCGCGAAAAAATATTCCGGCGGGCAATGGCGAGATAGTGTCGGTCATCCGGGTTTTTCAATCGGTTAACAAAGACTCCAGAGAGTTCGGTTTCTCTTTCGGTTCTCACCAAGGCTAAGGCTTCAATCGAAAAATTTGCGTCGATTGTTGCCCCGCCCCCGGATGGATTGAGTGATAGTGATCGTATTTTGTGCAGTTGTCCACTTCGATAAAACCGATACAGGAACGTAACAAGTTGCTGGAGCGACCCTCGAAAGCGAAGTGAATAGTTGTACCGGTACATCACGGTTTTTCGCTGGGATTGATTTCGTTTTGGTTTCTGTCTTTTGATCGTTACAGGAACGGGCGCGCTGGCGTCAATCGTGGTGCCCGATAGTTCAAGTGATTTAACCAATCCGAGCAGCCAGCCTTGGTATTTGGTGCGGGTGACCTCTGTGTCCAGTGGAAGGGACATTTTTTCATAGGCATCCAACTGGGTTTGAACCGAGGTTCTTTGGGCGATGAGATCGTTGGCTTCGTCAATTCCCTTGTTGAGTTTTGAGAGCTGAGTTTGGCGTTTACGGGTCGGTTCTTCGACGTAGACGCGGTAGGCCAGGTCAGCCAGGTACAACAGACCGAGCAATCCAGCGCCGGCCAGCAAATAAACGGTTCGCTGGTTCATTTGAGTTCCTCGCTGGAGGTTTCGGGTGACTTCTGTTCAGGTGGTAAATCTTGCTCGATAAATGAAAGCTTTGGAGGTTTAGCGGTGAACTGTATGGAGGTTTCGAATTTCCATTTTTCCCCGGTTTTGTCAGAAGACTCAGAGACGCGTTTGCTTTTTACCTGGTTGGTTTTCGAGCGAATCGCATTTTCGAGCCCCACGACCAGTTCATTTTGAGCGACTTCTACTGAAAGATCGATTTTGGATGATCCATCGTTTCCGACAGACATGGCAATCCGCCGGATCAGGCTCTCTTCGCGGGGCGGAAGCTTCAGTGAAAGTTCGTCGATTTGATCTAACCAAATCACTTCACTTCGTCGCCAAGCCCGAATAGCTGCGAGTTCGTCTTTCATTTCAATGACACGACGCGCATCCATCGCAAGATCGTCAAATTCAGTTCGTTTTTCCGAAATTTCTGTCGTTTGTTGGGCTGCATCGTCCGAAATGACAAATCCCCCCGCTGCAAACAAGACCGATGCAACCAGGCTCCAAATCCCTATTTTCTGCCAAGGCCATGTTTTTTGCTCGGGCCGACGCGGCGAAATGAAATCCAGGTCAAGTTCTGCAAGGTGAACCGCATTTGCGGTTCCGATTAAATGGGCGTAGGCTTCGCTTTCCTCGAGGGAAATTTGTTGACTTCCTGGGTCGAGACTATTTAACGGGTTTAGGATCGAAACTGGAACGTCGAACTCAGTGGTTAATGATTCGGCAATGGGGCTTCTTTTTTCGGGTGATCCAAACAGGTAGATTCGAGTGGATTCGGTTTCTTCATTGTTTCCGGTGATGGCAACGGTTCGTTGAAGTTCGCTGATGAGTCGGGCCGTGATTTGGGCAATGTCATCATTTTGAAATGGAATCGACCGCACATGCATGACCTTGTGATGATAAATCACTGAAAAATCGATGGCCTTATTGGCAATCGTGACGATGACTGCATGGGGAGACTTTACCGGGACGAGTGTTCTCCAGAGTGAAATGGCTCCCATGCCGTGAAAGGTAACGGCAGACAAGTTCATGCCGACTTGCCTGGATTCGTTGTGTAACAATTCAAGGGTTGAGTTGCGCAGCGATAGTGCCAAAGCGTTTTGGCCGGCCTCATCGGGGAAATTCAAGACGTAGTCGGTAGTGATTTCCGTTTCATCATTGGCTTCTGTGACCAGATTGGAAACTAGTTGGGGAATCTCATCTTCCTCGATGTCTGGAAGTTGAAAAACATTCATTTCAAATTCTGAACGGGGTAGAAGACAAACCAGGTTTTTGGGCTTTAGTTTTTCTCGGTGAAGGGTCTCGGCGATTTTTTCCAGACAGCCTTCAGTGGGTACTTCTCCACAGGCGGCGATGGCGATCCGGTCCTGTTTTGCGGAGGCCACCACAAAACGGCTTAGTTCTTGCTCTTTTTGCAGGAAAAGGGTTAATCCGGACGGTCGTTTCAACATCGTGTGATTCTTGGGTTACGGTTAATTTTTACGGTCGGTCATGGCTTGCGAGATTGATTGTTTTCGAGGCGATTGAGAAACTCCCTGATGGAATGGGTTTCAACAATTCTTCGCGAGTAAATTTGCCGGGTCGTTTCCCCGGTGGCATCCAACAGGGTTTCAAATACAACCGGAGCCGAAATAGCATCGGAACGTCCCCCCACCAGTGCCTGGCAGATTTCGCCCCGTTGAGTGATATAGGGCGAAATGCTTTTCATCTGTTCCATAGTAATCAAACCGGCGTCCAACAGCCAAAAACTTGTTTTCGCCGTCGTTTCGTGGTTTCTACGGGTCGAAATAATTTGACTGGCCAGTTCTTCATCGATTCCCGGGACCGAGAGCAAGACTTCGCGGGGTGCCTTGGAAATGTTGACTCGCCCTAAAATGGTTTTAGCTCCGAACACCGTTGTTCCGTCCAGAAAAGACTCCAGCGATTCATTGAGAGTGGTGTTTTGTCCAGAAAACGGACTTTGAACATAAGTTGCAGTTTCAGTCGATTCGCTTTCGATCGATTCGCTTTCGAGATCGCCGATCCTGACCGTGGTTCCCAGTAAATCAAGGAGACTACTGATTTCAAATTGAGCGGGTTGAGTCAAGTCAATCGTAATTTCGCCAGGCTGCTTCATTGCCAGGCTTGAATTGGAAATGCCTTGGGAAGTTTGAGATTCAGTTCCATACTGTCTGGCGAGAATGACAAAATTTGCGGTTTCGATGTTTATTTTCTTTGTCAAAATCGTATGGATCTCTGCCAGATTCGATCCGTTGAGGTAGAGTCTGGGTTCTCCGGTGAAAGTTTCATTGCGTTCAGCGCTGTTGACGGTGAGGAAGTGAGACCAAGGTGGAGACTCAACGGCCAAGTCTGTTTTTCGATTACTGTTATCAAACGGGTCGACTTGTGCTGGTTGGGAGCGTACTCCCGAAATCCACTCCGGCTTGATTTCGGGGATCTTGGTAAATTCAAGTAAGGTCGGGGGAACTGAATTCCTAGGGGTAAAACCAAAATTTTCTAGGTAGAATTCTGATTCTGCACCAAACTCTCTGGCTTCGTCGTCTGGATCCATCCAGTCGAGCAGATGATCGGCGATCGATTCGGTCATTTCCGGGAGACGGAGAAGAACCTCGCGTCCCCACCCAGGATTTGCCTGGTCCAGTGATACGAGCGTTTGCAGATTGATTTTGGCAGATTCGTTGACCACTCCCGATTGAAAAGAGGTCAGACCGGAAAGCACAAATCCCCGGGCGGTCAATTCTTCCGGAAGTTCTCCTTCAAAATTCATCAAGATGGAGTCCAGTGGGGATTCTCCGGGCGTGCTTTCATTCAGGGGCATTCGGTCAGAATAGGGGCTTTCCAGAAATTGGCAAAGGATTTCTCGCGCGGAAAAAGCGGCTTGCCTGGCCTGCAGTTGATCCCCAGCCTGGGTTGCTGCTTGGCTTTGGGCCTGCATAGAAATCAGGAAGGCATACACCAATAAGGACATCATGAGGATGATCGAGACGACCATAAACAGCACCACACCCTGACGGTGCCGAGTTGCTTGCCTCAAAGGCTGGGGCTGATTGATTTTTGGGGAATAACGCATTACTGGAGTCCCTCAAAATCAGATTCAAAGTCCGCGGATTGTTCAAGTTTGTCGCCAAACCCTTGAGGGTTTGGCCTGATTTCGGACCCCAGGCGGATCAGAAACCGTTTGGAGTTGGGGTCAAACTCACGGATCCGCTGATCGTCCTCAAGCGAATTTCCAAGGTCGAAGTCTTCTTCGAATATCGAATCGGAGGTGTCTCCGGTTTCAATGCTATCACCGAATTCATCCACTGTTTCATCGGTTTTCTTTGTGTTTTTTTCCGGATCCACTTGAAATACGATTTCGACGGCAACCGGTAATTCGGTTTCCGATTCGGGCCAAAAGTCACTCCAGCTTTGGCCGTTAAAATAACGGAAATTAACTTCCGAGATTTCAGGGATGACGTCAACTTGTTCCCGAATTGGTGGTTGTGGCAAGCCATCTTTTGGATCAGGTCTTCCGATTTCAATGGTTTCAAAATTTTCAAGTTGTGTTTCTGTTGGATTCCTTGGATGGAACAGGAATTGACGGCGGTAGTCCTGGTAGGTCATTACGGACCTGACAAAATCTCTCGGCGGTTTTCGGTTAAACGGGTTGTTATCCGTTTCGGTTTCAGTTTCAAACTCGTTTGCTTCAAACGATCCGGACTCTTCTGGGTTGATTTCATCCAGGGGACCGGTCTTCGGGGCATCACGCCAGTAGTAGCTGACGACGAAAAACTGCTCGTTGCTCGTGAAAAAGTTTAAGGATCCATCATTGTGAATAAGAAAGGAAAGAGAGTCTGAGCCGCCTTCAAACAAATGGGAACTGGGAAGCAGGGAAGTGGTTCGGTTTGAAATAGGGGGCTCTTTTGAATCACTCTGAAGTACGGTAAGGCCTTCTTTAACTGAGTCATTACTCGAGGGGGGGGAGGTGGTTTGAAAAGAAAAATCAAGTGAGAGGATATTGGGCTTGTCCGCTGAATTTTGGGTTTCCTGCAAAGAGAGATCTGCCAATTGATCGAGATCGTTTTGCAACTGACGACGTAGCGACCGTGTGATTTCCAAGTGGGCCACGGCCTTCCGCGAACGCTTGTTGAGCTTCGTGAAATTTGAGAGCAAGGACCAGCCCAGCATCATCAAAGTGGATACCAGCGTTAGGGCGATCAGGACTTCAAGAAGTGTGAAACCGGGCTGGAAATTGAAATTTTTCAGCTTCATTTGAACCCTCCTTCAATCAAAGAAAAGGGGAGGGATTCTTCCGTGGGATCTGGTTTTCGCAGGATTCGCCGCAGTGAAAAAATTGGTTTTTGATTCCTTAAATCCGGTCGAGGGATCTCTCCGAATGGATCCGACCTTTCAAGGTGAAAACTGCTGACCTCCAGCAGAACCAGTGGGTTCAATGCGTTTTCCTTGGTGGAAACCTGTTCTTGCAGAGTGACTGAATAATACCAATTCGGGTAATAGAGCGATGGGCGAGGCTCGAAAGGTTCCAGCGGTTCAATACCTGCCAAAATTTCATCCAGTTTGTTTTGGCAAATCATTTGGGCCATCACCCGTTGTTCGGCGCGCTGGGCATAACGATCCGCGGAGTTGATGATTCGGAAAAGCAGTAACGCGCCCGTTGCGAGGATGACGGTTGAAATCATGACCTCCAGCAGGCTAAGTCCGCGCCGCTGGAAGAAGGCGTCTGCTTTTGTCCGATGAGTGGTGACTCGTTCCATCCCGTCAGTTCTCCTGTTCCAGCGCCTGGTCGCGTTCCGGATTGGGTCGGGCGGCGTCGAACTGGGGGTTGACCCTAATAATTTCCCCAATTTCAAGCTGGCCGGTTAGTCCCCGCACTTGGAGTTCGATTCCCAGTTTGGAAATTTGGTCGATTAAGAGAAATTCAAAATCTGTCGAACGGCCGGCCGGGTTGAAAGTGACTGAATGGATGGTTTCCACCGGGTTCCGTTTGTCAGAGGGTAAACCGAATTGAAGGGCATCGCGGTTTTCCGAGACGTCATCGAAATTGGTAGTTGCCAGTTGTTGGGCCGTCTGAATGGTAAATCGGATTGACGGGTCAAATTCAAAATCAATTGAAGGTGCGACCATTTCCCGGAAGTTATCAATGTCTTCACCAACCGAAATTTCTTCGAAGGGTGTTTCCAGTTGTTTGTGCCGAAAATTTAGGGACGGCCCCAATTGGTATCGGTTGGATAATTCGTGGAATCTCAGTTTCCAGGAACGTCCCTCCTGAATCGCCGAAGAACGCGCGTCTAAGAGTTCTTCTTTTAATTGCAAGGCGGCTTGTTTGAGATCCGATTTTTGGAGCCTGCGATTAATGGATGGCCAGCTGATTCCCAGTATGGCCAGCATT